>CADBNF010000065.1 GCA_902796005.1 uncultured Lachnospiraceae bacterium
GAGTAAAGTGCGAATGTACGTAGGATTGCGGGAGTGCGCAGCACGGAGCAATCCGTATTATACGCTGGGTAAATCATTCAGAGGGGGAGCCTAACGGACATGAGCACGGTCCTGCGAAGCAGGAGTAAAGTGCGAATGTGCGTAGGATTGCGGGAGTGCGCAGCACGGAGCAATCCGTATTATACGCAAATATAAAAATTTTTCTTTAGAAATCCTCCCTGCTGTGGTACAATAAATAAAGATTATGGCAATACGATAATATAAGGAGGAAGGTTATGTATCAGAAAGCACCCATAACGGACAGGGTTGCCCGTATCCGAGAAAGATACCGTAACACCGTCCCGAGAATCGACATCAACCGTTATCGGTTGGTAACAGAGTTCTACATGGCGAATCCGCAGCTTCAGGGCAACCTGAAAAGAGCGAAGAACCTGAGGAATCTCTTCGAGAACATGCCCACCCCGGTCTTCGAGGATGAGCTCATTGTCGGCTATCCCGGAACCACCTTCAGGAGCTGCGCGCTTTATCCGGAGCACGGCGGCGTTACCAACATCGAAAAAGGCGTACAGGCCGGCACCATCATGACCCGTAAGACCGATCCTTATCTCATCGATCCCGAGGATGCGGAATATCTGCATCAGACGTATCAGTTCTGGGAAAAGAACAACTACGGCGCCATGGCAGACGAGTATTCACCCAGGCCGGCTGTCAATTATGAAGGCAACGGCGTTATGGGATACCGTTCCCGCGGCACCTACGGCGGCCCCACCGGCCATTTTACCTGCAATCATTTCCGCGCGGTTGACGTGGGCTTCAAGGCCATCGCCGACGAAGCAACGGCGAAGATGCGGGAGATGGAGGAGAACGGCATCTTCGGACAGGATATTTATAAATACAATTTCTACCGTGGTGTGGAAATCGTCTGCACGGGCTTTATCCATTATGCGGAACGCTACGGCGCAGCGCTGGAGAAGATGGCTGAGGAATGCACCGACGAGGCCAGAAAGGCCGAGCTTCTCGAGATGGCCGATACCATGAACTGGATCATCAAGAATCCGGCAAGAAACTTCCACGACGCCATCCAGATCGTGTATTTCTATCAGCTGTCCAATATACTCGACGCCCAGCTCCACGGCACTTCTCTGGGCCGCGTCGACCAGTATATAGGAAAGTATTATGAGAAAGACCTGGCAGAGGGCAGAATCACCCCGGAAAAGGCCCAGGAACTGGTGGACTGCTTCGTCCTGAAGCTGGCCGAGAACAATAAAGTTGCCCCCGGCGGTGACGGCTGGAGCGCAGCGCCCGGCTATACCTCCGGACAGCTGATGACCATCGGCGGCGTGAAGCCCGACGGAACCGATGCCACCAACCCCGTAACCTACATGTTCCTGCAGGCAAACGGCCGTATGCAGCTGCATGATCCGCCTATGGCGCTTCGAATCCATGACGGTACCCCGGACGACCTCTGGGAGGCTGCCATCGAGGCTTCCAAGCTGGCCGGCGGCGTTCCTTCCTATGAGTACGACGGCGTTATCATTCCCGCCCTTATGAAGAGGGGCGTTGAGCTTGAGGATGCCAGAAACTATGCCCTGATGGGCTGCGTTGAGCCTGCGGCCTACGCGGAATGGGCATCACCCGGCGGAACCGGCACCTGTGTATACCTGAACATTGCCGTGCTTCTGCTGATCGCCATCAACAACGGCACGAATCCCTACCGGGCACCCGGCGCGCCTGAACCGCGGCAAACCTGCCTGCCCACCGGCTATCTCTACGAGATGAACTCCATTGAAGAGGTCATGGAGGCCTGTGAGAAGCAGATGAACTACCTGGCCGTACTGCAGGCCAACTCTGTAAATGCCTGGGAATCCATGGCCAGCTATCATGTGCAGCTTCCTCTGGTATCCTGCATGTATGACGGCTGCATGGAAAGCGGCCGTGACGTTATGCAGGGCGGCGCGAAATACAATTCCACCGGTACCTCCTGCGTAGGCGTCGGCAACCTTGCAGATTCCGTGAATATGATTGACCATCTGTGCTTCAAGACGAAGAAATGCACCACCAGGGAGCTGTATGACGCCCTGATGAACAACTGGGAAGGCTACGAGGAGCTTCATCAGTATATCGTCGGCAAGGCACCGCATTTCGGCAACGCGGATCCTGAGTGTGACAAATACATGACCTGGGCAGCCAACATGTATGCGGATGCCGTGCTGAAAACCTCCGGGCCGCGTGGCAACCATTACCAGGCAGGCTGTTACCCCGTAACCCTGAACGTACTCTACGGCTATGTAACGCCGGCTACCCCGGACGGCCGCAGCGCCGGAGAGCCCCTGGCTGACGGTATCTCCCCGCGTCAGGGCATGGACAAGGGAGGCCCCTTAACCACCATCAACTCCCTGCTGACCTTTGATCAGACCAAGTTCTCCAACGGTACGCTGTGCAACATGAAATTCCATCCCACAGCCCTGAACCGTGCTGACGGCTGGAAGAAGCTCAGAGACGTGATGGCCACCTACTTCACCGGCGGCGGCATGGAGCTCCAGCTGAATATCGTTTCCGCGGATACCTTAAGAGACGCCCAGGACAATCCCGAGAAATACAAGGACCTGGTGGTCCGCGTAGCCGGCTTCTCCGCCTACTTCGTGGAAGTCTTCAAAGAATCGCAGGATGACTTAATCAGAAGGACAGAGATGAGCGTATAAATGAGCGTATAAAACTTAACGGAAAGCCCGGAGGCTTGTGCTTGCACAAAAGCCCCCGGGCTTTTCAGTTAAGTGAACGGACATGAGCACGATCCTGCGAGGCAGGAGGAAAGTGCGAATGGACGTTAGGATTGCGGGAATTGCAAAGCAATGGAGCAATCCGTATTATACGCGGCGTATATTCATTTATTGGGTGGCCTAACGGACATGAGCACTGATCCCCCCCATTACCTTCATCATATTTTGAAAAATTTTGAAAAAAAGCAGGCTGGCAATAGGAAAAAATGTTGAAAACCGTCCGTTACTGATCTAAACTGAAAAGAGAAATACCAGACCATCTATGTGCTGCGTAACGGAAGAGGAAAAAGACAGATGAGAAAAATGATGGTTTTGCTGCTGGCCGGCGTAATGGCCGTATCCCTCCTGGCAGGCTGCAGGAAAAGCACCCCGGAACCGGAGGTTCCCTCGGGAAGCGAGGCTTCAGAGCAGTCCGAGATTCCTTCGGAAACGCCCGAGGACGAAGGCTGGGAAACTGCGGATTCACCGACCCTTGACGAAGAGAAGATGGATATTTTCAACAAAGGCTTCGGCGGCCTTCTCGGCGTCAACTATGTGCCCTTGGCCTATCTGGGACACCAGGTGGTGGCAGGCACCGTGCATACCTTCCTGACCCGGGCAACGGTGGTTGTGCCCGGCGCAAAGGAAACCTATGCCCTGGTATACCTGTATGAGGAGAAGAGCGGCAAAGTCCGGATTATCGATATTCTTCGTTCCGCCCTGGAAACCGGCATGGACACCGGAGAATGGGCGCCGGCCGAAGATCCCGCCCTTACCGAGGAGCTGGAGAAGGGCTTTAACGAAGCGGCCGAAGGCCTTGTCGGCGTGGGTTACACACCCGTGGCCCTTGCCGCAGAGAAGACAACGCCCGGCTTGGAATTTGTCCTGATTGCGGAATCAACCTCCGTGACCTCCGATGAGGATGCAGGCTACGCCTTCGTGTACCTGACCCGGGAGAACAGCGGGAAATTTACCATAACCGATATCAAAGATTTCGAAGCCGAGATGGAGGTGCCGGGAGAGCCGGAGCCCACGCCGGAACCGACGGCTGAGCCTACGCCTACGGAAACACCGACGCCCACACCGACGGAGACACCGACGCCTACACCGACGGAGACGCCGACGCCCACACCGACGGAGACACCGACGCCCACACCCACGGAGGCACCGACACCTACGCCTACGGAGACGCCGACACCCACACCGACGGAGGCACCGACACCCACACCCACGGCGGAGCCTACGCCTGAACCGACGGCAGAGCCTACGCCTGAACCGACGGCGGAGCCTACACCGGAACCGACGGCAGAGCCCACGCCTGAACCCACGGAGGAACCCACACCGGCGCCCACCGAACCGCCGGCACCGATTCAGCCGGATGAGGGAGCGGGCGTCTGGAAAAAGGCCGAAAGCCCGAAGATAACGAAGGAAGTGCAGGATCTTTTCGATAAGGTTTCCTCCAGCATCATCGGCGTACGCTACAACCCCGTTGCCTTTATCGGAAGCCAGAGCGTATCCGGTACCAATTATGCGGTGCTGTGTGAGACCTCCATGGCCGCGCCCGGTTCCCAGGATCTGTACTCCATTGTGATTCTCTATGAGGATACCGCCGGCAAGGTGATCGTAACCGACGTGATCATGTCCCAGGTCAATACCTACACCGACCTGCCCATGGGCGGCTGGAAGACGGCGGACGATCCGGTGCTGACAGAGGAGCTTAAAGCTGCCTTTGCCGGCGCGATACAGACGATGCTCGGCGCGGATTACGCACCGGAAGCCCTGGTCAGCAGCCAGTCGGCCTCCGGCATGCACTACTGTATTTTTGCAGAGGCCGGTAAGATCACGGCCGATCCGGAAGCGGAATACGCTTTCGTCTATCTGCACATCAATGAAGAAGGAACACCGGAAATAACGGGTATTGTTTCCTTCATGGAATGACGCGGACTTCCGGCTGACAGGAAGATAAGATATTTTTATATACTGCAGGAAAGAATGTTACGAAAGGAGAGAAGTTATGTATCAGAAAGCACCGATATCTGACCGGGTTGCAAGAATCCGTCAGAGATACCGGGAAACCAAGCCGAAGGTAGACATGGCCAGGTACCGTCTGGTGACCGAGTTCTACCAGGAGAACCCCCAGCTGCAGGGTATCCTGAAAAAGGCCAAAAACCTGAGGAACCTGTTCGAGAAGATGCCCACCCCCGTATTTGAGGACGAGCTGATCGTAGGCTTCCAGGGCAGCACCTACCGCTGTTCCGCCGTATATCCCGAAGTGGGCTTTGCCTGGTTCATGGACGAGGTAAGCAGAAGGGACAAGGACGGCAACCGCTACATCACCACCCGGGGAACGGACCCCTACGACATCGACGAGGAAGATGCCGAATACGGTCTGGCCACCGGCGATTTCTGGGTGAAATTCAACAACAGCCGCATGGCCGATGAATACATGCCCAGAGGCTTGCGGAAGATTGCCGGCAACGGCGTCTGCTCCTTCAATCCGGTGGGCTCCTGCGGCGCGCCGGTAGGCCATTTCACCGCTAACCAGTGGAAGGCCGTGGACAGAGGCTTCCTGTCCATCGCCGATGAGGCCAGGGCAAAGATGGAGAAGCTGGAAGAGGACGGTATCTTCGGGACCTCCATTTACCAGTACAATTTCTACCGGGCAGTGGATATCGTCTGCCGCGGGCTGATCCATTATTCCGAGCGGTATGCCCAGGAGTGTCTGCGCCAGGCCGAAGCCTGCACCGATGAGAAGCGGAAGGCAGAGCTTCTGGATATGGCGGACTGCCTGAACTGGATCATGAAGAATCCCGCCAGAAATCTGCATGATGCCCTGCAGATCGTTTACCTGTACCACCTGTCCTTCTGTCTGGACGCCCAGCAGCACGGCACCTCCGTGGGCCGCGTGGACCAGTATGTGGGCAAATACGCGGAAGCGGACATTGCCGCGGGCAGACTGACAAAGGAAGAGGCCCAGGAGCTGGTGGACTGCTTCATCCTGAAGCTGGCCGAGTGCAACAAGGTGGGTTCCGAAGGCGCTGCCTCCGCCAATCCCGGCTATACCTCCGGCATGCTGATCACCTCCGGCGGCGTGGACAAGGACGGCAATGACGCCTCCAACTGCGTCACCTATATGCTGCTGCAGTCCAGCGGACGTCTGGCACTGCATTCTCCGCCCCAGGCCTTAAGAATCCATGACAATACCCCGGATGACCTGTGGGAGGCAGCCATCGAGGCAACCAAGCAGGCGGGCGGCGTACCCTCCTATGAGTATGACGGCGTGATTATCCCCGGCCTGATGGCCAGAGGACTGTCCCTGGAGGATGCCAGAAACTATGCCCTCATGGGCTGCGTGGAGCCCTGCGGCTGCGGCACTGAGTGGGCACAGCCCGGCGGAACCGGCGCGGAATCCTACATCAACATCGCCGTCCTCTTCGATATCGCCATCAACAACGGCACCAATCCGATGAAGATGCCCTTCCCCGGCGCGCCGGAGCCCCGGCAGACCGGCCCGGCCACCGGCTATCTCTATGAGATGAACAGCATCGAAGAGGTAATGGAAGCCGTCGATACCCAGATGAAATTCTTCTGCAAATGGCAGGCCAGCTGTATCGCAGCCTGGGAGTCCATGGCCAGCTACAACATCCCGCTTCCGATTGTATCCGCCACCATGGACGGCTGCATGGAGAAAGGCATGGATGTCATGTGGGGCGGCGCCAAGTACAACTCCACCGGCAACTCCTGCGTCGGCGTGGGCAACCTGGCAGACTGCATGAATATCGTGGATTACCTCTGCTTCAAGACCAAGCAGGTGTCCACCAGAAGACTGTATGACGCCATCATGAACAACTGGGAGGGCGAGGAAGAGCTTCGCCAGTTCATCGAAGGCAAATGCCCGCACTACGGCAATGCCGATCCGGAAGCCGACAAATGGATGACCTGGGCGGCCAACTGCTATGCGGACAATATCAACGCCACCTCCGGTCCCAGGGGCAACCACCTGCACGCGGGCTGCTATCCGGTAACCCTGAACGTGCTTTTCGGTAAATTCACCCCGGCAACGCCGGACGGCAGAAGAACGGGAGACCCCTTATGCGACGGTATTTCCCCGCGGGCAGGCCTGGACAAGGGCGGACCGCTGACCACCATCAATTCCCTCCTGACCTTTGACCAGACCAAGTACTCCAACGGAACCCTGTGCAACATGAAGTTCCATCCCACAGCCCTTTCCGGCGAAGGCGGCTGGAAGAAGCTTAAGGCCGTTATGGAAGCCTATTTCCAGGGCGGCGGCATGGAGCTGCAGCTGAACATCGTTTCCGCGGATACCCTGAAGGATGCCCAGACCCATCCGGAAAACTACAAGGACCTGGTGGTCCGTGTAGCCGGCTTCTCCGCATACTTCGTGGAGGTGTTCAAGGATTCTCAGGATGACCTGATCCGCAGAACAGAGATGAGTATCTGATTCTGTCAGGCGGAATGACAACAAAGGCGTCCCCGTGCAGTTTTCCCGCACGGGGGCGCTTTTTCGTGTTTTGACGGCGGTCGTGAATGCGGCGGCATCATAAAAAACGATGTATAAATATACAAATAGTGCAATAAATATTAATGTATTTTTCATGAGAGCGCCGTTTTTGACGGCCTGATTTTTATAACTTAAAACCGGAATACATATCCCTGTTTTTCCTGTTGACGGATTGCAGGATATAGGATAAGATGAGCAATGCATGACATAACAGGACAAAGAACCGTAGAGATCAGCCTGTTTGTAATACATTTTAATACCAAGGTAAGCTGAGAAAGGGAGTGGAATTTTATGCCGAATACATTTTGGGAATGGGTAGCATTTCTGTGCCAGAAATATTTTCCGGACTTCATGCGGGGCCTGGGGGTTACGCTGGAGCTGGCAGTTATCGGCACCATCATCGGCTGCGTTATCGGTTTTGCCGTAGGCGTGGTCAGAAGCGCAGTGATTGACAAAGGCGCTTCACCTGTAGGCAAGGGCCTCATGGGTGTTATCAAGGTCGTCCTGGGCGTTTATGTGGAGATATTCCGCGGAACTCCCATGCTGGTGCAGGCCATGGTTGTCTACTATGGTACCATGGCGTTGTGGGGATGGGATATTCCTTCCTTTACCGCAGGTATTGTCGTGCTTTCCCTGAATATCGGCGCTTACATGTCCGAGTCCGTCAGGGGCGCCATCAGCGGCATTGACCCCGGGCAGATTGAGGGCGGCCAGGCCGTCGGCATGAGCTACGGCCAGATCATGTTCCACGTGATTATGCCCCAGGTATTCAAAAACCTGATTCCCCAGATCGGCAACACCTTCGTGTCCGCCATCAAGGATACCTCCATCCTGAACGTTATCGCCGTTACCGAGCTTTACTTCGCGGCAAAGACCGTAACCGGTACGTACTATAAATTCTTTGAAACCTATATCATTATTTCCGTCATCTACTTCGTCCTGACCTTCGTGATTTCCAGGCTCCTGGGCGTGCTCAACAAAAAGCTGGAGGGAACGAGGAACTACGAGCTGGTGAAGGAACCCGAAAGTACGGATGAATAAGGAGGAGCATGAGGAATGAGTGAACCGATTCTGCAGGTAAAACATCTTGTTAAAAGCTTCGGCACCCACGAAGTGCTTAAGGATATCGATTTCGAGGTGCAGAAAGGGGAGGTAATCAGTATTATCGGATCGTCCGGTTCCGGAAAATCCACCCTGCTGCGCTGCATCAACATGCTGGAAACACCCACTGCGGGAGAAATCATTTTCGAAGGAAAGCCCGTGTCCTACAAGCCCAAGGACAAGAATCATTTCCGTTCAAGGGTAGGCATGGTGTTCCAGTCCTTCAACCTTTTTGCCAACATGTCCGCCCTGAAGAACTGTACCATCGGCACGGAGATTGTGGCAAAGAAGAGCAAGGAAGAGGCCACGGCGCTGGCCAAGAAATATCTGAAGATCGTAGGCATGCTGGAATACCAGAAGGCCCGTCCCGCCCAGCTCTCCGGCGGACAGAAGCAGAGGGTGGCCATCGCCAGGGCCCTGTGCATGGAGCCGGATCTGCTGCTTTTCGACGAGCCCACCTCCGCCCTCGACCCGGAAATGGTCGGCGGCGTACTGGAGGTTATCAGGGATCTTGCCCGTACCGGCATGACCATGGTTATCGTTACCCATGAGATGCTTTTCGCCAAGGAGATCTCCAGCCGCGTGGTATTCATGGACAACGGCATCATCCTGGAGCAGGGAACGCCGGACGAGGTGTTCAACCACCCGACCCAGGAAAGAACAAAGGAATTTTTAAGCAGGTATCGTCAGTAAGGACAGCAGCGTGACATAAGGAAAGAGAAAATGAACGGAATCATCAGACCCGACCAGCCTGCGGGCATGGGCATCATCTATCATTATTTTTCCCTGGAATACATGCTTCAGGCACAGAAAAAGGCCGGTTACGAAAGCATCGAGCTGTACTGCGCAGCCCCCCACGTACAGATGACGGCGGAGGGCGTCGCAGAGAAGGAATACCTCCTTAAGACCGTGAAGGATTCCGGCCTGAAGGTTATCTGCGTAACGCCGGACAACTGCATGGGTCCCTGGCAGTATGCGGCTTCGGGAAAGGAAACCATCGAACAGTGCAGGAGATATTTCCGGCACACCCTGGAGCTGGCTGCGGAGCTGGACTGCCCCCGGGTGGCCTGCCATTCGGGCTGGGGTATGAAGGACCAGCCGATGGAGGAAGCCTGGAAGAGAAGCCTGGATTTCATGGACTGGTACTGCGAGGAAGCGAAGAAGATGGGCATCCTGCTCGTCATGGAATCCTTACGTGCCGCGGAAACCAACCTGGTCAACAGCCTTCCCCTGCTTCAGAAATATCTTTCCGAGCTTGGGAATGACAATATCAGACCCATGATTGACACCTGCGCCATGGCGGTGGCGGGCGAGGACATCGCGGAATGGTTCGAAGCCTTCGGCAGCAGCATCGCCCATATGCACTTCGTGGACGGCACGCCTTATTTCCATCTGGCATGGGGGGACGGGGACCGCTCCCTGGATCACTATATGCAGGTGATTAAAGACAACGGCTACACCGGGTATCTCACCCAGGAGCTGACCGACGGGCGTTATTACGACGACCCGGCAGCCGCAGACGCGCAGACTTACGCCGCCCTGCGGAAATACATGTAAAACAGACAAAGAGGATTGACTATGTGGACAAAAGACCTTTTCGGTACCGATAAACCGATTATTGCACTGCTTCATCTGGATCCCCTTCCCGGTGAGCCCGGCTTTAAGGGCAGCCTGGACGAGGTGATGGCCCATGCGGCTGCAGACCTTGCCGCCCTGCAGGACGGCGGGGTGGACGGCGTGCTGATAGCCAACGAATACTGCTTCCCGATTACGCCCCACACCGGCACGGTGACCCTGATGGCCATGGCGGCGGTTATCGGTTCCCTGAAAAAGGACCTGCGTATTCCCTTCGGCACGAACGTCGTCTATAATCCCGAGGAAACCATCAAAATGGGCGCCGCTTTGGGCGCATCCTTCGGCAGAAGCGCCTTCGGCGGAACCTTTACCGGCTCCTACGGCCTGCACAGCGTGAATTTCGGCGACATGGTCCGCCTGAAATATTCCCTGGGCCGCCCGGATTACCAGCTCCTTATCAAATTCAATCCCGAGGGTGACTCCCGTCTGGGCAGCCAGACCACGGAGGAGCTGGTCAACGATTTTGCCAACGGCGGCTATGCCGGCGCCTTCTGCGTATCCGGCCCCGGCGCGGGCAAGGAAGCCAGCATGGGCTTCCTGGAGGAAGTCGCCGCGCTGGCGAAGAAGAAAAATATCCCTGTATTCTGCAATACCGGCTGCCGGCATGATACCATCGAAGCGATCCTGAAGATTGCCGACGGTGCCTGCGTCGGTACGGCCCTGAAGGGCCCGGATGGCAGGGTAGATATCGAGAAGGTGAAATCCTTCATGGCCAACGCCAGAAAATAACCCGTTCAGCCTGTATCAGGGAGAAGAAAATGAGTGAATTAACCGGAAAATATCTGCTTGGGGCCGATATCGGCACCAATGAATCCAAGGGCGTCCTGGTGGACTGCACCACCTTCCGCCCGGTGTGCACCTTTGCGGTTCCCCATACCATTGAGAATCCGCAGCCCAATTACTATGAAATGGACGCGGAAATCTGGTGGTCGGATTTCTGCACCATCAGCAGAGGCCTGATGGAGAAGGCCGGCATCGGACCGGAGGAAATCCTGGCGGTGGGCACCAGCGTCATGGGCTGCGACTGCATCGCCGTGGACGAGAACTGCAAACCCCTGCGCAAAGCCATCCTTTACGGCGTGGACGCGCGTTCCGGACCGCAGATAGAAGCGCTCCTTGCCGAATTCGGTGAGGAAAAGATACTGGAAATGTACGGCCACATCCCCGCTTCGGACGATATTGCGCCGAAGATCCTGTGGATTAGGGACAATGAGCCGGAGGTGTATGCAAAGGCAGCGAAATTCCTGACAGGCTCTTCCTACCTGACTGCGAAGCTGACCGGCAGGTATACGATTGACAGCTATCTGGCGAAGGCGGCCTTCCGGCCCATCTACCGCCCGGACGGCTCCTACAACGAAGAATACGGTCCCTATTACTGCCGCCCGGACCAGATGGCCGAGCCGATGGATGTGATTGACATCGCCGGCGGCATCAGTGCAAAGGCAGCGGCGGAAAGCGGCCTGAAGGAAGGCACACCGGTTATCGTGGGCACCGGGGATTCCACGGCGGAATCCATCGCCGGCGGCCTGGTACTGCCGGGCACCCTTTTCGTACAGTTCGGCTCCACCATGTTTTTCATCTACTGCACGGACAGGAAGATGGATGCCTGCCAGGCGGATCATTTCCCGGGCAGCACCTTCTATACCATCCCCGGAAGCTTTGCCGTGACCGGCGGTACGAATTTCGCCGGCAGCATGACGAAGTGGATCCGGGACGTCTTCTATGCCGAAGAGGTGAAAAAGCAGCAGGAGGGCGGGGAAAACGCCTATTCTGTTATGGCTTCCGAAGCCGCCCAGGCGGTACCCGGCAGCGACGGGCTGATTCTGCTTCCCTATCTTTCCGGGGAGAGAAGCCCCATTCACGATCCGGCGGCCAAGGGTGTCCTCTTCGGCCTGAACGACCGGCATACAAGAAAAGAGATTAACCGGGCAGCCCTGGAGGGCGTCGCCTATTCCCTGGGGTCCCATATGACCCTGTTCAAAAACCACGGCCTCGAGCCGGACAGCGTGATTGTTGCCGGCGGCGGCACCAAAAACCAGGTATGGATGCAGATTGTGGCGGATGTCATCGGACTGCCGGTACAGGTTGCCGAGGACTGGCAGACGGCCAGCTACGGCGATGCCTGCATGGCGGCCATCGGCGCCGGTATCCTGAAGGATTTCCATGCGCTTAAGGAAGCCATGCCCAAAACCAGAACCGTAGAACCGGACGAAGAAAGACATGCCCTTTACCGGAAATACCTGGGCATCTATGAGGCGCTTTATTCCAGAAATAAAGACCTTATGCACATGCTCCCTTGACGGCTGAAGCCGGAAGGGGTACAATCAACGGGCTTTACCTGCATAAGCAGGAGCTGATAAAAAAGGAGGAACAGAAAAATGAAAAGAATGAAGACAATTTCTGCAATCGTTCTTGCTGCAGTTATGGCGTTTGGTCTTACTGCCTGCGGCGGCGGGAACAAGGCAGAAGAAGCTGCTTCCGCAGTATCCGAAGCAGCAAGCGCAGTGTCTGAAGCAGCAAGCGAGGCTGCAGCAGCTGTATCCAGCGTTGCAGAGGAAACTGCTTCCGCAACGGAAGAGAAGTATCCGGCTGGCTACACCCTTCGTGTAGGCATGAACTGCTCCGCAGCTCCCTTCGGCTGGACCCAGGATGACGATTCCAACGGTGCATGGCCCATCGACGGCACCAACCAGTATGTCTGCGGTTATGACGTACAGGTTGCCCGTAAGATCTGCGACACCTACGGCTGGAACCTTAAGATCATCAAGACTGACTGGGAAGGCCTTATCCCCGGTGTTGTAACCGGCAAGCTTGACTGCTGCATCTCCACCCTTGGTGTTACC
>CADBNF010000066.1 GCA_902796005.1 uncultured Lachnospiraceae bacterium
CTGTATGTCCACGGTATGCTGTCCCTCATCCAGCAGGAAGCCGGGTGAGGGCGAAACCTCCCGCAGGATATAGGTATTGGTCACCACCTTGTCAAGAACGGCCGTTCCGTCCGCATCCGTGGTCAGCCGGTACCGGGGAACGTAGAGGTACTGCCGCGTGCCGTACAGTGCCGGATCCTTGACAAAATCATTCTTTCCCCAGAGGAAAACCCTGCCGGAACCGTCATAGATATGGATGGAGAAAATATCCCCTTCCCCGTAGGCGGAGATGTCGATGGAGGCCAGCCACAGGCTGCCGGAGCGGACCATTTTGTGCCAGACAGGCCTTTCACCCGCGGTCACGTCCCAGATGGCCATACGGTGCTCCGGCTCTTCGGAGCCCGTTACCGCCAATTCCAGCCGGTTTTGCGTGATGATGTATTCCGCGTAATTTCCCAGGGTGTACACCGCGCCTTCCAGGGAGCTCTCCGGATTCTGCGCGGAGGCTTCCGGATCCGCGGACACCTTGGTCAGGCGGAAGCTGCCGGAGGGGTAAAAGCCGGATACCAGGGTCAGGGTATTCTGGGTGGGATTGCCGTTGTAGGTCAGCCGGTCATTGAACAGCGCGGCATAACCGGCTACGCCCTGCCCGGCATCCATCCTCGCCTGCACCAGGGCAATGAACTGGTTGACCCGGGTAATCCCCGAGGCCCCGACGCCGTAGGACCAGGAGTCCCCGCCGTAGATGGATTCATAAACCTTCGTCAGAGCAATGTGGGTCAGGGTGTGGCGGGACCAGCTGGCATTGTTTGTGCCGGAAGGAATAAATTCCGGCCGGTTGGTAAGATCCCCCGGTCCGTGATAGCCGAAATACAAAAGGTTCACCAGCAGGGGGTCGGTTATGCGGGTGACGTAAGAGCTGCTGTAGGTCCCCGTGGTCGGCTGATGCCTTTTTGGGGCCACACAATAGGTTTCTGACCCATTAAGGTAAATGAACCTGTCTATACCATTATTGGTACCGTCGCCGTAGCCCACGTAATCATAGTAATACCCGGCACCGGCTTCGGAAACCACCCGTACGGTATCCCCCAGGGGCCCGGCTGCCCGGAGAAGGCCGTCTGCCGCAGACGCCGGCTTTTCCTCTCCCAGCCAGGCAATCGCCGCAAAGCCCGTGGTTTTCTCCCGCACCAGCAGCGCCTGTCCTTCCGGCTCGGGAAGGCTCAAAACCTTCTCCGTAAAAGCCGCCGCCAGGGCCTTGCCCGTCTCGTTTGCGTAAGACGCTCCCGTTTCCTGCCAGTATACGGCCAGGGCCAGATGGGTGAGGGTCATCCGATCGTTTTCCTGGGCAATGTATTCGCCCGTCACGTCCCCCGGTCCGGTAAAGCCGTAATACAGGAGCTTAAGCGCCGGCCCATCCTCCACAAGCCGGATTTCCGCCGGATAGTCCCCTGCCTCGGGCACCGAAATCTCCGGCGTCAGACAGACCGCCGCCCGGCCGTTCAGCTCTCCCTTCGGGCAGAGGTGCCGGCCAAGCCAGCCGTAATCATAACCCAGGCCTTCCCAGGAAAAATAAGCGTGGGACCTGTCCCCGGCCGCCGTCTCTTTTGATGTGACCGTCAGCGTGCCCTCGGTAAAGCCCTCCGCATCAGAGACCTCCTCCTCTTCCGCAAACGGTTCCCCGGAAGAACTGTCTTTCTCCTCTGTCAGCGGCATCTCCGCCGTCTGCGCCTCCCTGCCGGTTTCCGCCTGCGATTTTCCTTCTGCCGGGGTCTCTTTTCCGTCCTCCTGCGGGCTTCCCGTTTCCGGTTCTTCCGCCGGAGCTTCCGTTTCCTCCGCTCCGGTTTTCTCTTCGGTATTTCCGGGCTGGGTTTCCGTTCCCGCCGCTAGGGCTTCCGTTTCTTCCGCCGGCTTTTCCCGCTCTTCCGCCGGCAGGTTTTCCTGTGACATTTCTTCCGTTCCGGTCTGTATGAAGGCATCCTCCTGCCCTCTTGCCGTCAGGGAAAACACAAAGCTCCCGCACAGCAGAAAAGCAAGAAGAAGCCGTTTTCCTTTCCGCATCAATTCGCCGCCCTCCTTTCTTTCCTTTCCTGCTTCCGGCTTCCGCTTAAGCACAGCCAGCCGATGAGAAATACGCAGCCGGCCGTCAGCAGGAACCGGCCTGCAGGCTGCGCGGCATAGGCAAAGGCAAAGCCCAGAAACGGCAGGATCAGGACAACCCTGCCCACCAGGTTATCCTCTGTTACCGGTTCCCCGTCCTCCAGTGTATTGGCATCGCCTCTGGTGGTAAGCGCCTCCTCTCCTTTGCCGACGACCCGGTGGATCACCGTGCCGGAAAGGGAGGTCCGGAAGGCAATGATATCCCCCTCCTTCACCTTTTCGAAGGGTATTTCCCTGCGAACCAGGCAGAGGCTTCCCGCCGGGACGGCCGGGTCCATGGAGCCGGAGGTCACCACATAGGGACGTATCCTGCAGAAAAAAAGCACCGCTGTTGCCGCTGCTGCCGCGATAAGCAGGAACCGGACGGTCTTTCTTCCTCTGCCTTTCATGACAGCTTCCTCGCTGCGGCCGCCGCCGCAAATGCCGCGCCGCCAAGGATCACCGCCCAGACAAAGGGGGTTATACTGCCGTCTCCGGTAGCCGGCGCAGTCTTTCCGCCGCCGCAGGATACCGCCTCCGCGGTAAAGACAAGCCGGAAGGTGCGCAGCGTCCAGGCCGCCTGGTCCAGGTCCCCGATCACAAAGCCTTCGGAAAATTTAGCGCTTTGTCCTTTTCTTAAAATGCCGGTGTAATAATACCACCCGTCCTCCCGTTTCTCCCAGTCCGGAGAAATGCCCGTAAGCTCGCCGGGCATTTTCTCCGGCACCTGTCCGTCCGGGCCTTCGACGGACGGCTTTATGCGGATACGGGCACAGTCCCCTTCATTGCAGACGTAAACCACCTTGCTGATGGTATCGCCGGGCAGAATACCGGTTTTCGGGTCCTGATAGGGGATTTCGTTGCCCTCCTTGTCCCGCTGGAACTCCTTGATCTGTATATTTACATTATTCTCTGCCCGCACCTCCGCCGATGCTGCGCCAAAAAGCAGGACCAGCAGGGCCAGACACAGAAGCCTTCCTTTGTATTTCATCGTTTTTTCTCCCGGTATACGGCCCCTTTCCGAAGGGGAGCCGTCTGAAAGCTGCATCTATTCGTTATTTATCTGACGACGGACATTTCAGACAGCGGTTCAGCCGCCCACAATATCCGTAATGGTATGCTCGCCGGTCTTCGTGGTTTCCGGCGCCTGCTTCTGGATAATGCCGAGAATGGCAGAGGGGCTGGTTACCGCATTGTCCAGGCCGAGGTTGGTGGTCTGGATGCCGTAGGCGGTAATGCCGATCTCTTTGGTCGTGGACTCCAGTCCCTCGTCCTCCACTGCGTTCACGAAACGGACAGTGTTGAACAGGGCCGGTGTAGAGGCGTCGGCTGCCAGGGCGGTGCAGGCGGAAGCCGTGCCGTAGACGTAGGTATGGGTAAAGAATTTACCCGAGGTGTCTTTTTGAGGGGTTCCCAGCTCGGTCCAGCCGGCATTCAGGGTATAGGTGAAAAGCTCTGTATCGCCCTTTGTCCCCTTTGTTCCGTCCGCCGCTGCCACGGTAATGTTCTCATAGGGTACCGTAACGGTCAGGAATACATACTCATCGTTAATGCCGGTGTTCCTGATTTTGGGATCCTTGGTGATTTCCTCTCCGGGGGTGATGCTGGTTTCCGGAACATAATTCGGTTCCTGCAGATCCAGCTCCACCTTGCCGATGGTGATGGTATTGACGGCAGTGTCGCTGTCCGTAAAATAGGCAGCGGCGCCGCCCACAGTTAAGGCTCCGGCCAGAAGACAGGCCAGAATGCCGATTTTCACTTTTTTATCCTTGGTCATTTGTTCTCCTTTTTTCTTCCGAATAGATGCAGCCCTCAGACAGGCCCCCTTCGGCAGGGCCGTCTTCAGAAAGGATCAGTTTTGCGCAGTCTTCAGCGCAGCAAATGCCTCCTGTGCGTCGGAAAACCCCGCCGACTGCACGGAGGAAAAGATGACATTCAGTTCCGCTTCCGCAACTGTATCGGGAACCGGCGCCGCCAGCAGGATCCGGTCAAACAGCGCTGTGGTGGTTTCGCCCGGTTCGAGCACCGTCCGGTAGTAATACCAGCCGTCCGTATCGGACCAGGTCCAGTCCGCCGTATTCAGGTATTCCCCGTACCGCAGATCTATCCTGCTGTCGGAAAGCAGCACCTTTGCCCGGACGTAACAGGGAATATTGCCGTCGTTGGCGGCTCTGGGATTCTTTACGGTTACCCGGCCCGGCTCCGGCTCCTCATAGTCCTCCAGCGGGGTCAGAGTATTGACGCCGATGCGCACCCGGTTTACCGCCCGATCCGCATCCGTCAGATACCCTGCCGCCTTAAAGGGCCTGACAGCCAGAAGCACAAAAAGCGCGCCTGCTGCCGCAGTAAGGATCAGGGAAAGCTTTCTCATTCTACGTTTTTCCTCCTGCGCAGGGCATGAATCGCCGTAAGGGCCGCAGCTGCAGCCAGGGCAGCGGTTATGGCAAAGATGCCACCCCGGGACGCATCGCCGGTATCCGGGGCTTTCGCCGGCAGAGCAGGCACCACCGGGGGCTTCGGTGACGGCTCAGGCGTCGGTTCAGGCTCGGGTTCAGGTGTCGGTTCAGGTTCCGGCGTCGGCTCCGGCTCGGGTTCCGGCGTCGGCTCGGGTGTGGGTTCGGGTGTCGGCTCAGGTTCCGGCGTTTCCAGGATTTTCGCTTCCCCGACGGGGAGGTTCTGCACCACAGCCGTCGTTCCCTGCAAAGCAATCGGACAGACGTAAACCGCCTCATCGGGAAGATAACCCGCCGGTGCCTGCTCTTCCGTGATTTTCAGGCAGCCGCAGGGCAGAACCGGCCGGTTCTGTTCGTCGGTAAACAGGGCATCCCCGCCGCTTCTGTGAGCCTCGTCATAGAAAATTTTCCCTTCCGCATCAGTGGTAAAAAGCCAGACTGCAGCCGGCGCGCTTCCGTCAGCCGCCTCACCGGAAAGGACGGGATACCAGGCAATCCGGTAGACCGCGCCGGCTACCGGGCTTTTGCTATCCCTGTCTGCCTTTTCCAGCAGCAGGCCGCCCGGCACCGTTACCGGTGTATCCGAGACTTCAACGCGCACCTCCGTATCCGCCGTTACCGTAACCCTTATTCTTTCGCCATTCTCCACGAGGAAACCGGCGGGCGCTTTCGTTTCAACGAGTTCATATTCCCCGGGTTCCAGGCCCTCCAGCCTTCCGGTCCCTTTTTCCCCGGTGACTATCACACCCGCAGGGGTATCCGTGCCGTACAGGTAAACCGTATATTCCGCGCCGGCGAGGGAGAAGCCCTCCGCCAGGGGAAGGTCCGGCAGACTGCTGCCCTTGCACAGGAGTATACTGCCCTCCGGAAAGACTGCCGTCAGAAGAGAAGCCGTGGTCTGGGTATCTTCGGAAGCCTTAAACCGAAGCAGGGTGCCCGTGGCCTGTCTCCTGGCCGCAACGCCCTCCAGGAAGGCCTCCGTAAGCTTTATCCCGCTTTCGTTCAGTTTGTACTGCCAGTCCCCGCCGTAAAGCCTGGTGGCCGCCACGTGGGTCAGAGTATGCCGGTTCTCCACCGTGTTGTCATCTCCGGTAAAATAGTCCGCCGTGATGTCCCCGGGGCCTTCAAAGCCGTAATACAGGACATTTAAAAGGGCGTCGTTCACGAAGGTCTCCGTGGTATTCCGGTCATAATCCCCGCTCCGCGGCTGAGCAAGCTCCGGACGTACGCAGTAAGCCTCCGCCCCGTTCAGGTAAATCCAGCGGTCTATTCCGCTGCCGAATAATTCGGAGTAGGCAAAGCCGTTTTCGGAAACGATATGCACCGTATCCCTGTCCATGTTCGGAATCAGGCTGCCGGCCGGCGCCGAAGCGTTTTCACCTCTTTCTGCCGCCGGAGCGGCCTCCTGTCTTTCCTGTTCCAAAGAGGTCTTGTCCGGCAGGATTTCCGCCTCCGGTGACGCAGCCGGCTTTTCCGTACCGTTTTCGGTCCCGGAAACATTGTCCTCCCCGCTTTCGAGGGTCATCGGTTCTTCCGGCATTTCCTCTGCCGGTGCGCCGCTCTCCTGCTGTCCGGAAGAAGTCTCCGACAGAATCTCCGTTTCTTCTCCTCCGGGAAGCGGGGCCGTCTCACCGGCAAAGGCCGGCACGGCCAGCATGACCGCAAGGGCGGCAGCTGCAAAAAGCCGCGCAGTTCCGGTTCTTTTTTTCTTCTTTTTCATCATATCCTCCTCATTCTGCCAGCAAAAAGGAGAAGTCCGAAGACTTCTCCTTTATCTGTGCGTATTTGATTCTTTTATTCCACCCGGACTGCGTTGGCATATTTCCAGGTGTTTTTTGTTCCGTAGAGGAACTGGTATCCGTTCAGTTCCGGGTGGCTGTGCTGGAATTCCGGGTCAAAGACGTAGGTCACCCCGTCAATATCGATCTCGCACCAGCCGTGGGGGCCGTAGCTGCCGGACCTGTACATGACCGCACCTTCGATATAATAGGCGCTGTAGTTCAGGCATCTGGCCATACAGGTGAAAACCGCGCCGTATACGTAGCAGATACCGTTGCCCGTCTCAAAGCCGTGTCTGGCGTAAAAATCCAGATGCGATACGCCCGCCGGTACAACCTCCGTCAGTCCCGGCTGGTCGGAATACACCAGGCTGCTGGCCCAGTCAAAGGCCGCCCGCAGGTCCCAGCCGATTTCATCCAGCTTCGCCGCCGCCTCCTGCATGGATACGGTATCAAAGCTGCCGACGTATTCCACCGCAAGCTCGGTCTTCACGGCAAAGGCATTGATGCCGCTGCCCGTCAGGCCGTATACATGAATGAGATACTTTCCGGTATTGTACCTGTGGCGGGAAACCCGGGTGGTTCCCTGCCAGGCGCCCTCCGCGCCGGGTGTGAGGTTCAGCCATTCCAGATCATCCTGTCCGTTCGTCTCCGACCAGATCGCGGCCCGCAGGTTTACAAGGCCCGAAGGACTCTCCACGCCGGTAACGGAAATACTGATAATACCTTCCTCATCCGCTGCCGCCTCCATTTCCGCGGCGGTAATCCCGGGAACGGTAAAGGTGAAGCTTTTGAGGAAAACATGCTTTCCGGCACTGTCTCTGGCATAGGCATCCGCATAATACTGTCCTGCGGTTGCGTGGTTCTTCACCGGAATCTCCGCTGCGGCTGTCCGGCTGCCCTGCAGGGTCATGTCATACCAGATAAGGTCATCCTGGCCGCCCGCATCCGACCAGACCGCCAGGGCATAGCCCGACAGTCCCGGTTTAGCGGGAACAAAGGCGCGGTACCTGACCCCGGTCGTTCCTTCGGGGCTTATATCCTCAAGCAAATATTCCCCCTCCGCCAGGCGGACGTCCATCTTCACCGCCCCGGTAAAGCCGGTATTTCCCCGGGAATCCGTGGCATAGGAGTGGCAGATATACATGCCCTCCTCAAAATTGTGGGAAGCGATGCTGCTCTTTACCACATAGCTGCCGTCCGCTTCCTTCGAAGCCGTATACCAGATGAGGTCATCCTGGCTGTCCTTCTCCGTCCAGACGGCAATCCGCATCCTGGAAATGCCCAGGGAGCTTTCAGCGCCGGCAACCCGCAGGACAAAGTCCCCGGTCTGTTCGTCAAAGGTACCGGTGACTTCACCGATGGTGAATTCCGGTGCAGGCAGGGCAATCTCCATCTGCACAGCGCCGACAAAGCCTTCATTTCCCCGGCTGTCTGTGACGTAGGCATGGCAGATATATCTGCCCTCCTCCCCGTTGTGGGCGGAAATGCTGCTTTTTACCGTAAAGCTGCCGTCCGCTTCCTTCGAAGCCGTATACCAGATGAGGTCGTCCTGGCTGTCCTTCTCCGTCCAGACGGCAATCCGGAGTTCTTTAATACCCAGGGAAGCCTCCATGCCGGAAGCCGTCAGGGTAAAGGCGCCGGTATTGTCCGTCTCCGCCGCAACCTCGCCGACGGTAAACACCGGTCTGTCCGCAGGCCGGGTCATATCCGCCGTCAGGCCGCCCAGGCAGACGGAACGCCCGTCCTTATAATTGACATAGATATGGGAAATATACCGTCCCCGGTAACCGCCGTGGGAAGCAATATTTACCTGTACACGGTAAGCGCCGTCGGATCCGTATTCCGCCGTATACCAGCGGATATCCGACTGGTCCGGCGCATACCAGGTGGGCACGCGCACGGATTCCACGCTCTGCGCGGAAAGCCCCGTCACCTGAACCGTAAAGGTTCCGGCTTCCGCATCCTCTTCCGCGAGAGAAAAGGACGGACCGGGGAAGAGGGTCACGGTAAAGGTTGTGCCGCCCACATAGCCCGGGCTGTCACCGAAGGACCAGATATCCGCATAGTACTTTCCGGTACCCCTGTGTGCCGCGATCTCCACCCTGCGCCAAAAGCTGCCCTCTTCGGGCGTCATCTCATACCAGGCCAGATCATCCTGGCCGTCCTGGGCACTCCAGACGGCAACACGCACATTCTGCGCCTTCTCCGCCGGACAGTTGAGCAGCAGGATTTCAAAAACCCGGTTGTCTCCGTAAATATCCGCTGCGGTAACGGCAGGATTCGCAGCCGGCACCGTCCGGACCGTCTGCGGCGCAGGCGTCATCCCGCCATCCGCCGGTTCAGACTCTGCCGTCTCCTCTGCAGTCACCGTATCGGACTGTTCCTGTTCTTCTTCTCCGACAGCCGGCACCGTTTCCGCCTGTGCTGCTGCCGCCTCTTCTGCTTCAGGATCCGTTACCTGTGCCGGTGTTTCTGCGCCGGCTTCGGTTTCTTCCCCTGTTTTCCCCTGCAGTTCCCCGCCTTTTTCCTGTTCCTCTGCCTCCGTCTGCAGGCTGCTTTCCAGTATCACCCCGGCCTGCTCCATTTCGGCATAGGCCGGGACGCCTGCGGAAAACAGGAGCAGCAGGGCCAGCCAAAAGGCACCTGCCCGTTTACCAGTTTTCATCAGCACCTCCGGATTTAAAAGTCCGTCGAGGATGAAAAGCCGGCTTATTTAATCATATCCAGTGAAACATCATATAATCCAGCCAGCTTCTGCGCCTGGGAAAACCGCGGTTCGGTAACGCCCTTTTCCCAGTTAATCAACGTCGGTTTGGTGATCGACATGAGTTTGCAGACCTCATCCTGTGTCAGTTGCTTGTTCACTCTGGCTGCTGCCCAGGTCAGTTTAAAAACCTTCTCTGCTGCCATTTCTTTCCGGCGCCGGGATTCCGGCGTTCCCCCTTTCCTGTTGTGACCTGCTGCATATAAAAAGAGATTTTTATAAAATCAGTTCTATTACTATTTTAAATGAAATATAGTCCGTTGTAAATTAAGTTGTTCTTTACTTATAGTTAACTCGATTTTATTAATAGTAAGGAAACTTTTTTTCTGCTGTACAGGGGTCCGAAGGGGTCGATCCCGGCTCGATGCCGGACTGAACGGAAAAAGATACCATGCCTTTGTGACAGGCTTCAGACTTTTTTGATAAGTATACTATAACACCTGTTCCGGTGCTTTGCAATAGGAAAGAATGGGAAATGTAAGTAATTTGGGTAGTTGCACTGTTTTGCCGATGAATCAGGAACACAGCAGTTCTTCGTTGGTCAGGCTGCTGGCAAAGGAAGCGCGAATCAGCTCTGCCCCTTTCTTCCGGTAGTCCTCCACGCTTTTCCGGGAACGGTGCAGGGAGTCACCCACTTCCGTTGCATTCCTGCCGTTCACATAGATGCCGGTGAGTACGGTTTTGTAGGGCTCCGGCAGTATCTGGTAGCAGATGTAGACACGGCTCATCTTCTCCCTTTCCTGCAAAAGCCTGCGCACCATGCCCAGGGTCAGCTCCTCCTCCGAAGCCTTCATCTTTTCATACCGGCTTAAGGTATCCGACAGGTCCCGGAAACCGCTGCCGGAGGCCGCCGGCTTCGGGGCGGGATTGGGCAGGCCCGCCCGCCTGATGAGGTCCTCATCCTGCTGCCGGGAATGCAGCATCCCCAGCAGGTAGTCAATACTTTTCCGGTTCTTCTGCATCAGGTCACTGTAGTTTGCGATAATCTGGAAAATCTTCGCATCTTCCATATTTTCCTCCTGTGCCGGCAAAGCGGACTGCTGCCGGCTCTTTTCTTTGTACAGGAGAAGTATAACATTTATTTCTGTAAATAGCAATATTTATTTCTCATATGTATCTTTAATCTGACGGGAAACCGCCCAGAAGGCCACCGCCGATGCAGCGGCCACATTCAGGGAATCCACGCCGCCCGCCATGGGAATGATAACCGAGGCATCGCAGGCCTTAATCGTTTCCGCCTTCAGTCCCTCTCCCTCCGCGCCGAGAAACAGCGCTGCCTTTTCCTCCGGCGCAAAACGCACGCTGTCCAGGGGAAGGGCATCCTCCGTCAGCGCCAGGGCAAGGCAGGTCCAGCCCTCCGCCTTCAGCTGCTCTGCCAGCGCCGGCCCGCTTCCCGTAATCGTCCAGGGCACCTGGAACACCGTACCCATGCTGACCCGGACAGCCCGGCGGTACAAAGGATCCGTACAGTCCGTTGTCAGCAGCACGCCGCCGATGCCCAGCGCAGCGGCGGAGCGGATAATAGCCCCGACGTTTGCGGGATTTTCCACGTCCTCCAGCACGGCCAGGCGCTTTTTGCCGGTGCAGATATCGGTAAAGGAGGGCAGGCTTTTACGCCGCATCAGGCTTAAGGCCCCGCCTGTCAGGCGGTAGCCGGTGATGCCTGTCATGGTTTCCTCGTCCGCAAGGTAAATATCCGTATCCGGAAAACGCTCCGCCAGATACGCCGCCTTCTCCCGAAATACGTTTTTTTCAAAAAGGAAGGAGACGGGCCGGTATCCGGCCGCAAGGGCCCGGTCAATGACCTTCAGGCTCTCCGCGGCAAAAAGCCCGGGTTCCGGTTCGTCATGCCGGTACAGCTTTACCTCCGAACGGGAGGCATAAAGCTCCAGCTCGGGCAGATTGATTTCCTTTACTTCCGTTATCTTTGCCATATTTGTCCTCTTTTCCCGGATAAGCTGCTTTCAGCATAACCGCCCACCGGGAAAAAAGCAAGCGGCCGGCGCTTTTCCTCCATTCCGGCATTGCAATCCGTCCCGATGCAACGTATTATAAGGGAAATCCGCCGTTTCGGCTTTCGGGAGGCAGCATGAACATTACCCTTATCTGTATCGGTTCACTGAAAGAAAAATACTGGAAGGATGCCCAGGGGGAATACCTGAAGCGTCTGACGCGCTTTGCCAAAGTGAATATCCTGGAGCTTCCGGAAAGCCGTACGGACGACGTGCATGAAGAAAGCAGCCGGATCTTAAGCAGGATTCCAAAGGGAAGCACCGTCATTGCCCTGGATATCGGCGGAAAACGCCTGTCCTCCGAGGGACTGGCGGAAAAGCTTTCCTCACTGGCCCTGTCCGGAAAGCCTGACGTCTGCTTTGTCATCGGCGGCTCCAACGGCTTTGACGATACGGTGCGTTCCGCCGCGGACATGCGGCTTTCCTTCTCCGATTTCACCTTTCCCCACCAGCTGATGCGGATCATCCTCCTGGAGCAGGTCTACCGCGCCTTCAAAATCAACGCCGGTGAAAAATACCATAAATAAAATAAAATAACTGCCGTATGATACAGGGATTTCCCCGTAAATACGGCAGTTTTTTCGGTCAGCCGGGCTATTCCTCCAGCCGGCCGCTCATATCCACATGATAATATTCGTCATAGGTCTGCAGCCAGGCCATGATCACCTCGGGATAATGGCCCAGGGCAATCCGGTGCACGTTGGTCAGCAGGGTCGTGAAATAGGAAAAATGATGCCTTCTTACGTCGTAGGACAGGCATTTGACGACATAATACAGCAGGTTTTCCGCCGCTGAGAAAAAGGCAGAAACAGCCTGGCTGTCCATGCCGGCCTCCGGCGTCATCTGCATCCTGCGGTGGACAATCGTCTTGATGTAAATCCCCAGCTGCCGGTAGCTGAAGTCACTGTTCTGCCACAGCTTGAAAAGCCCGTAGGCCAGTCTGCGGGTGTTCAGGTCCTCTTTATAGATGGTTTTCACCGCGGAAAGCATGGCCTCCCGCTCGGACAGCGTACCGCCGAGATAGGTTTTTGCCACCGCGGAAAAGGCCGCCTGGTAGCTCTTCACAAATCTGGCACGGCGCTCCCTGTCCGTGGGATCGTCCCCGTCCTCCTTGTGGGAAATCCTTTTGCCGATAAAATCCACGAACCGGTCCAGGTATTCATCCTGCCGGGCATGATACCACCATTCGTCAAACTGCTTCCGCTTTGCCCGGGGCACATCCTCCACCGGCAGAAACTGTTTTCCCTTCCGGTAGGTGGTCTTAAAGGCCTCCGGATCGTAGTCCAGGGTGGGATTCAGGGCCTTCACCCTTTCCTGCACCTCGCCGATTTTCTCCAGATACTCTTCGGAATGGATGTCCGGAAATACCGTGTCATCCGTGCCGTATCTTCGAAAGCCCCACACGGAAGGCGCCATCTTCGGCACGAGATCGTGGGGATTTACCGTATTGTGAATGGAGGGGAAGGGCCTTCTGTCCGCCTTGGAGGCCGCCGCCGGCGCCTCAAAGGTATAGACGTAGATATCGTCGGTCCGGGTAAAATAGGCCGGCGCGTACCGGTCAATCCTGGCGCCCAGGAGGTTGCTCACCGCCGCCACCCGGGAAAAGCCCGTAATCCAGTATTTCACCCGCCGGCAGAGCTTGCCGGCCATATCTTCCAGGTAACGGCAGAGGAAGGCATCCGCGTAGACCATGCATTTCTCAAAGCCCTCCGCCGAGCCCTCTTCTCCCAGCACCAGGTTGGAGGCCCATTCGTCGCCGTATCCCGCGCCGCGAAGGCCCATCACGATCAGGGAACAGTCCTCGTCCCCGTCCCGGATAACCTTGTGGGCCAGCAGAATACCCAGGGTATCCACCGAAGGCTTCTTCCTGTAATCCTCATTGGGCGTAAAATCCGTAAAGCCCAGCTCTCCCAGCAGCTTTTCCGCATTCCGGTAAACCCTGTCGTAATCCACTGCCTCCATCGAAGGAAAGCAGGCCATGCAGAGCGCGAAGGACATGGTGCGCAGGTGGGGATTCAGGATGGCTGCATTTCTCCTGAAATATTCGTCACTGTAATAATAGGTGCCGGTGCGGTCCTGCTCTCTCGGCCCGTCGGCAAAGGTGAAGGTTCCTGTTTTAATCTTTGCCTTCTGCTTCATTTTCTTCTCCTTTACGCAGTTCTTCCGGTATAAAGCTGTCAAAGATGATCATATCAAACTCTTTTTCCGCGATCTTCCGTTCCGTTTCATTTTTAATGGTCCAGGCAGCCGTTGCCGGCCGGTAAAGCGCCCGGCAGAAACGGAAAAAAGGATTGCCGCGGAACCGGTAATTGTAGGAAATAAAGTCCGGCCGGGCCAGGACATTCAGCATCAGGGTGGTCAGAAGGAATTTTATCACACCAGGCTGGTCATTTTCCTCCTTGAAGAAATCAGTGGCCAAAAGCCCCCGGAGCATATCCGGGTCATTTTTGCGGTACCAGGCCAGCACCTTCGGATTGAAGGATTCCAGACAGACCTTTCCTCCGTAGCCCTGCAGCATTTTGCAGGCAAGGGCTGCTGTTTCCTCATAACGGCCGTCCGGTTTGATTTCCATGACCAGGGGCACCCTTCCGCCAATTACCTGGAGGACCTCCGAGAACAGGGGGATTTTTTCCTTCGTATCGAACAGGGTAAGCTTCTGCAGCTCCTCATAGGATACCTCGTAAATCTTCCGCTCATCGCCGCAGACCCGAAGCAGGGTACTGTCATGAAAAACCACCAGTTGGTTGTCGGTGGTCAGCTGTACGTCCAGCTCAATGGGAAGACCGGCTTCCACGGCCCGGGCAAAGGCCGGGAGGGAATTTTCGGGTATTTCCGGATTGGAAAACAGCCCGCGGTGGGCCACGGGCTTCCCAGTGAAGGACTGTAAAGCCCCGCGTCTTTTCGTATTCGGTTTAACAGCCGCCAGATAGAGTATAAACAAAACCGCCGCAATAAGTATCACGATAAGCAGTACGCGCATTTTCCAGTCCTCTCCGTTAAAGGTGTACCGGCCTATTATACCTGTTCTGCTTCCTTCAGGCAAGGAGAAGGCGGCCTGCGCCGGTAGATTGTTCTTGTGTAGGAAACCTCTTTTCCTCCCTGTTCTGCGGCTGGCTCTACCGCATCTTCATTTTCCCCGGTCATCAGTTCCCCGGTCAGGGTTTCCCCGGTTTCCAGGACAAAGGCAGAGGGGTCAAAGGGCGGGAAAAAGGTATCCCCCTCCTCCACTGTCAGGTGCACCTCCGTGATATACAGTACATCCGCCTTCGGAAGGGCCTCAGCAAAGAGCCCGGCTCCGCCGGCAACAAAGGCATCCCTTTCCCCGGCGGCCTGTATGGCCTCCTCCAGGGACCTGACCGTCACCAGGTTCTCCCCGGAAAAGCGCCGGCTTCCAGATACAACGATATTCAGCCGCCCCGGCAGCGGATGTCCGATTTCCTCGTAGGAAATCCGGCCCATGATGACCGCCTTGCCCAGGGTCAGTGCCCTGAACTGCTGCTGTTCACCCCGGATCCTCCAGGGAATCCGCCCTTTTTTTCCGATGACATTATTCTCAGATCGCGCAACGATGAGGGAAAGCATCTTTTTTTCCTTTCATTTTAACGGCCCGGCCGCTTCTTGTGGCTGCCGGATGAAACTTTCTGCACCACAGCTGTTTTGTTGATGTTTCTTTCTGCTTCATTTAAGCACAGGAGAAGAAAAAAGTCCAGCCAGCTGGGGCTGCACCGAGATAGCTAGCTCTGTCTTGCTTCCGCCACGTATCGGAGCTGGGACTATACCGAGATTGCAAGACTTGGTTCTCTTCCGCCACGTACCGGGACTGGGACTGTACCGAGATAACAAGACTTGGTTCTCTTCCACCACGTACCACAACCGGGGCTATACCGAGATAACAAGACCTGGCTCGCTTCCACCACGTACCTATGCCGGAACTGTACCGAGATAGCAAGACCTGACTCGCTTCCGCCATGTATCAGAGCCAGATCTGTACTGAGATAGCAAGACCTGGCTCGCTTCCGCCACGTACTATCTCCATAACTGTACCGAGATAACAGAACCGGACTCTACTCTGCGCTGTAATTCTACTTAAATATACTTAATCTTTCAGATATTGCTCTATCATCATCTCAATTATTCTCGTGCTCAAAGGCGCCTGCGTGCTCTCCATCGTTAGAATAAGCGTAATTCCCGGGAAATATCCAGCTCGCATATATGTGTTGATTTTGGTAACTGCTTTTGACGCGTAACTTTCATTATCCATCATCCCCAGGTGTTCCCAAATGAATTCTCTTCTCTGCGCCACGTTTAAAACACGAAAATCAGGATATACCGTCAGTCCCTGCGGCAAATCCAGCGGGCATTCATATTTATAAGGAATCCCATGACGAACCAATGTGTCAGCTATGATTTTCTCGGATTTTGAACGAACCCGCTCTCCCCGAGCTGTAAGGATTTCTGCCAGTTCATCTGCTATAGGTTTCCCCTCATAAGATTCATCCTGCCATTCAAGCACAAACTGCTCGTTCGAAAGGATTAATGGGCGAAACAATTCCTGTCGTTCTTTGTTAAAACTGCTGCCAATCTTTTCCGGCGAGGTCTGTTCATAAACAGATCTGGCCTTTTCAATTATTTTCCACCGTTTCTCAAGCTCCGCAATCAGTTTCCGATTATAGTCCCGCTGTGCCAGATTCTCCGCCAGGCCTCGTTCACTCTTTCGGATATACAGGCGTTTTTGTCGTGTTTCCCCTGCCTTTAAAGGTCGGTGATAGTATTGGACATGGCCTTTCGAATAGGAGATTTCCAAAATATCCTCCGAGCCATCTTCCAACTGTTTCTGCAAATACTCAATTTGTCTGCGTAACTTTTGTTCTTCTGATAAAAGAGTTGAATAAATAGTTCCCATAGTGTTTCCTATTCCTTTCATGAATTGAATATTGAAATGATTAAGAATTAATATGAAATGCTTTAAAGATGTTATTATTGATTCGATGACTAGATGATGTTTCAATGTCATCTATGATTATACACAAATTTTCCGAAATACAAAATGGTTAAGAAATGAAAAAAATAATTGAATTAAAAAACAGTTCAGCCTTCTTGCAGCCTATACCGGCGCCAGAATAATACAGGGATATCAAGCCCCTTCTCGCTTTCGCCACATCCAATAGCCGGCACTGTACCGAGATTACAAGACATGTCTCGCTTCCGCCACGTACTGGCGCCACAACTGTACCGAGATTACAAGACTTATTTCTCTTCCTCCACGTACAGCAGCCGACACCGTACCGAGAATACAAGACCTGTCTCGCTTCTGCCACGTACCACAGCCACATCCGTACCGTGTTAACAAGGCCTGGCTCGCTTCTGCCACGTACCACAGCCACATCCGTACCGTGTTAACAAGACCTGGCTCGCTTCCGCCACGTACTGGCGCCACAACTGTACCGAGATTGCTAGTTCTGTCTCGCTTCTGCCACGTACCGCAGCCACATCCGTACCGTGTTAACAAAACCCGGCTCGCTTCCGCCACGTACTGGCGCCACAACAGTACCGAGATAACAAAACCTGTCTTGTTTCCGCCACGTACCATCGCCACAACCGTACCGAAATAACAAGACCTGGCTCGCTTCCACCACGTACCATCGCCAAAACAGTACCGAGATAATAAAACTTGTCTCACTCCCGCCACGTACCATCGCCAAAAATATTGCATACACGGGAAGCGGTACATTATTACACACAAAAAACGGGGCTTTCTGCAGAAAGCCCCGTAAATTTGTTTGTTTTTTGCTCGGATAATTCGCAGGAATTACTCGATGATGGAAGCAACACGGCCTGATCCAACGGTACGTCCGCCTTCACGGATAGCGAAGGTAAGACCCTGCTCCATAGCGATGGGATGAATCAGTTCGATTTCCATCTCTACGTTATCACCAGGCATGCACATCTCGGTGCCGGCGGGAAGGGTGATAACACCGGTAACGTCCGTGGTACGGAAGTAGAACTGCGGACGATAGTTGTTGAAGAACGGAGTATGACGGCCACCCTCGTCCTTGGTCAGTACGTAAACCTGAGCGGTGAAGTGCTTATGGCAGGTAACGGTGCCGGGTTTGGCAATAACCTGACCACGCTGGATCTCGGTTCTCTGAACGCCACGAAGCAGAGCGCCGATGTTGTCGCCGGCCTGCGCCTCGTCAAGCA
>CADBNF010000067.1 GCA_902796005.1 uncultured Lachnospiraceae bacterium
GAAAGCCCTCCCTTGGGGCGCTGAGCGCCAGTGGCGCTCGTTAAGCGCGGACCGAGCCGGCAGGCGAGAAGGGGGACGGCGAAGCCGTCGGGTGAGGGTCAGATGTTACATCTTTTCCTGATAATCGTATATATCGTATCACATACCGCCGTGAATTCACTGTTAATTTCATGGTCAGAATATCTCAAAACTGTTAAACCAAGACCTTCCAGAAAACGATCCCTTTCTTCGTCTTTTGCTTTCCCTTCCTCCGTATAATGCTGAGAACCGTCAAGCTCTATGACCAGTTTTGCTCTGTCACAGTAAAAATCAACAATATAATCACCTATTATTTTTTGTCGGTTTACGGTTACCGGAAGATTGCGAAGAAAATCATACCAGAGACGCCTTTCTTCTTTTGTCATGTTTTTTCGTAAAGATCTGGCGTTGGGGGTAAGTTTGTTTTGCAAGTGTTATATCTCCTTTTATTCTTCCCTCACCCGGCTTCACTCCGTTCAGCCACCCTCCCCTAAGGGGAGGGCTTTACAAGCAAGAATAACCCCTCAGCCGGCCTCACTACGTTCGGCCACCTTTCTCGCCTGCCGGCTCGGTCCGCGCTAAACGAGCGCCACTGGCGCTCAGCGCCCTAAGGGGAGGGCTTTTTTACATCGCAATCCGCAGGACGGCGCGGGAGAGGTCGGAGAGGGTGCTGCAGGGGATCATCTGGCAGATGCCGGAGATGCGGCCGATGGAGCGGACGTAGTCCCACTTCCGCTCGGGGATGGGGTTCAGCCAGATGATGTTGCCGGAGAGGCGCTTCGCGCCGGCCAGCAGCTGCTCGGTTTCCTTGACGTTGACCGTCTTCGTGTCCGACAGGATGATGAGCATGGTGGAGCCGTTCAGCACCGGCGGCTTCAGCGCAAGAAGCTGGGAAAGGGCACTGGCCAGATTGGTTCCCCGGCCGAAAAGCCCGGTGGCCTTCACCTGCTTCCGGAAGGTTTCCGTATTGACCAGGGCGGCCCTGTCGATTTCCGCCAGCTCTTCAGAGAAGATAAAGGTCCTGGAGGCCTCAGAAATCGTGGAGAGAGACTGGATGAATTCCAGGGCAAAGGCGGAAAACTGGATCATGGAGCCGGAGACGTCGCACAGGAGCACCAGCTTTTTGCGGCGCTTGTGGCGACGCTTGTAGGCCAGCCGGTAAAGGCTGCCGCCGGTTTCCAGACCTTTCCGGATGGTGCGTTTGAAATCCAGCTTGCCCTTATGGCCGCTTCCGGCATTTTTCGCCTGGATTTCCCCATTGAGCATCTTGCCCAGCCGGCCGATAAGGGCCGTGGCCTTGGGAATGTCGCTTTCGTGGAAATCCGAGATATCCCGGAAAAGCATTTCAAGCTCCGGGTCGTCGAAGGCCTCCGCCTGAGCGGCGGCGTCCTCCATGGCCAGCTGCTGCTCCATGATGGATTTCATGAAGACGGATTTGATGAAGCTGGCGTACAGCTCCGGAGACCGTTCGATATCGTCCTTGAACCGGTCCTTGATCTGCCGCAGCCGTTCCCGGACCTCTTCGGGCATGCGCATGTAGGTTTCCCGCATGGATTCGTCCAGGTCCATGGGCTGGCCGTTGTAGGTCAGGTCCTTTTTCGCGGCCGCCTTCTGCTTTTCATATTCCTCCCGGGCAGCCCGCTCGGCCTCTTCGATGGCCTTTTTCTGCTCCGCGGTGACGAAATACAGGTCAAAGCTCCTGTCGAAGATTTCCTGCTCGGCCTGGCTTTTGGCAAATAAGGCCCGTAAGGTATTCTTCACCCGCTCCCGGTCGGTGAAATCCGTTTCCGAAAGCAGCAGGGCCGCGTCGGCGGTTTCAGAAAGACCCACGGCAAGGCCGCGGGTCCGCAAAAGTCTGGCAAAATCCGAAATCCGCTCCAGATAAATGCTTACGTTATCATGCATGGTGGTGATGTCCGTGGTGTGCGCAGTGGGATTGATCATGCCCGGCCTCGCCGTGTCCGCCGCAGTCACAGTCCTCTCCGCAGTCCCCTTCCGGCAGAAGAGTGTGGATTTCATCCAGGTCTTCGTTGTTCTTCAGCACAAAGCCCTTGGTCTGCTCCAGGGCGTCCCTGTCCAGCTCGGTGATGCCCAACGCCTCCAGGGCCGCGGCCCAGTCCAGGGTCTCCGCGATGGAGGGCTTCTTTAAGATGGCGTCATTTGCTCTTAAGGTGTGTACAGCCTCCGCCACGGACAGGGCCAGCTGCGCATCGATGTTGGGCATTTTCCTGGTAAGGATGGCCAGCTCCTTCTCCACGGAAGGATAGGCCAGGTACAGATAGGCGCAGCGGCGGCGCAGTGCCTCGGAAAGAGGTCTCGCCCGGTTGGAGGTCAGGATGACCAGGGGCGTGGTTTTGGATTTGACCGTGCCGATCTCCGGAATGGTTATCTGCATTTCCGACAGGAGCTCCAGGAGAAAGGCCTCGAATTCCTCGTCGGCCTTGTCGATTTCATCGATGAGGAGCACGGCAGGTTCCTCGGAACGGATGGAGGCCAGCAGGGGCCGTTCCAGCAGGTATTCATCGGAAAAAAGACTGCGGGTCAGGTCGTCATCCGTATCCTCCTTCCGGTTCATGGACACCTGGATGGCCAGCAGCTGCTTCTGGTAATTCCACTCGTAGAGGGCCTTGCTCTCGTCCAGGCCTTCGTAGCACTGCAGACGGATAAGGGGCCGTTCCAGCACCTCGGCCAGCACCTTCGCCACCTCCGTTTTGCCTACGCCGGCGGCGCCTTCGATAAGGATGGGCCGGCCCAGCTTCAGGGCCACCAGAACGGTGGAAATCAGAATATCGTCGTAGACGTAGGCAGCCCTGTCCAGTCCTGCGCGAAGTTCGTTTTCAGAAATCATTGAAAATAATAGTCTCCTTTATTTTTTCCCAAAATTATCGGTCTTGCTGCGGCCGATTTCCTCCAGCAGCTTAACCTTGGTGTCATACAGCTTCTGGGAAAGGTCCACATAGACCTCCTGGGGATTGACCAGACGCAGGGACTCGTCCCAGAGGGTATTTTTCTCTTTGAAGCAGAGCTCGCGGATGTCCATGACGGAGGGGGAGGTGTAGCAGCAGATGCCCTTCTTGAATACAGGCACCAGCAACTCCCTTAAGGTGTAGGTTCCGCCCACGAGCCGGGTCTTCTTCCAGGTGGCGTTCGGGTCGAAAATCACCATATCCTCCTCGGGATTGAAGGTTTCGCCCTCCAGGCAGATAAGGTCCGCCCGGATCTTGCCGGTTTTCTTATCATAAATACGGTAAATAATCTTGTTTCCGGGGTTGGTCACCTTGTCCATGTTCTCGGAAACCTTGATCTTCGGGGTAAATTCCTCCTCGCCCTCCTCCTTGATGGCGGCCATCTTGTACACGCCGCCGAAGGCAGGCCAGTCCGCGCTGGTGATGAGGTTGGTGCCCACGCCCCAGGAGTTGATTTTCGCACCCTGGGTCTTCAGGGAGTCGATGAGCTTCTCGTCCAGGTCGCTGGAGGCGGAGATGATGGCGTCCCCAAAACCCGCCGCGGCCAGCATTTCGTAGGCTTTCTTGGAAAGATAGGCCAGGTCACCGGAATCGATGCGGATGCCGTAGCCCTTCATGGGAAGGCCAGCCTCCTTCATCTCGGTAAATACCCGGATGGCGTTGGGTACGCCGGATTTCAGGACGTCGTAGGTATCCACCAGCAGGATGCAGGCGTTCGGATAGAGGTCTGCGTAGGTCCGGAAGGCGGTATATTCGTCGTCGAAGCTCATGATCCAGCTGTGGGCATGGGTGCCCTTGACCGGTACGTTGAACATCTGTCCGGTGAGCACGTTGGAGGTGCCGATGCAGCCGCCGATCATCGCAGCCCGGGCGCCGTAGATGCCTGCGTCCGGACCCTGGGCACGGCGAAGGCCGAATTCCATGATGCCGTCGCCCTTGGCGGCATACACCACCCGGGAGGCCTTGGTGGCAATCAGGGATTCATGGTTGATCATATTCAGGATGGCGGTCTCCAGAAGCTGGGCCTCCATCACCGGGGCAACCACCTTCAGAAGCGGCTCCCTGGGGAAGACCACGGTGCCCTCGGGAATGGCATAAATATCCCCGGTGAAATGAAAGCCCCTTAAGTACTCCAGGAAATCGTCCTCAAAAAGGTTCAGGCTGCGCAGATAGTCGATGGCGTCCGGCTCGAAATGCAGATCCCGGACATACTCAATCACCTGCTCCAGGCCCGCGGCGATGGCATAGGCGCCGCCGCTGGGATTCTTCCGGTAGAAGGCGTCGAATACAACGGTTTTATTTACAGGATTCTTGAAATAACCCTGCATCATGGTCAGCTCGTAAAGGTCTGTTAAAAGCGTCAGATTGGATGCACGCATGTATTTATCCTCCTTAAATGGAAAGGCAGTTGTCACTTACTATACCATCTTTCTCACAAAAATAAAAGAAAATAAAAAAACACTTGCACTTTTTCGATGATTCATATATAATCCATTTTGCTGTAAAGCTTTGGGCTATCGCCAAATGGTAAGGCAACGGACTCTGACTCCGTCATTTCCAGGTTCGAATCCTGGTAGCCCAGCGAAACCCCGGCAGGTCCTGCCGGGGTTTTTTGTTTTCGGTATGAATTGTCATTTGCCGCGGCAGATGATATAATTAGCTATTATTTGCACGAAAAGCAGCAGAAAGCAGGAGTTTTATGATTTATACCATGAATACCAGGGTCCGCTACAGCGAGACGGATATGACCGGCACGCTGACCACGGAATCCCTGATTGACTATTTCCAGGATACGGCCACCTTCCACGGGGAGGACTGTGGGCTTCCCATGACGCTGCTGGCGGAAAACCGGCTGACCTGGGTCATCGCGGGCTGGCAGGTGCGGGTGTACCGCATGCCGGTGCTGGGAGAAAAGGTGCAGGTGCACACCTGGGCCTGGAAATTCGGGCTTTGCTTAGGCTACAGGAGATTTTCCATGACCGACGAGGCGGGAAACCTCTGCGCGGAGGCCGATGCCCGGTACATGCTGATCAGCACAAGGGACAACAGCCCGGCCAACGTCCCGGACTGGATGGCGGAGGGCTACAGCCTGGATAAAAAGCCCCTGCAGATGCAGCTTAAGGGCAGGAAAATCGCCCTGACCGGGGAGGGAAGCGTTCAGCCGGCGGTGCAGGTAACCGCCCAGATGCTGGACACCAACCACCATGTGAACAATGCCCAGTTCATCGCCCTGGCGGAGGCGCTGCTGCCGGAGCATTTCTCCTGGAATGCCTTCCGGGCGGAATACAAGAAGCAGGCGTTCCTCGGGGATGTATTTATCCCGGTGGTGTATAAGACGCCGGAGGGCTATGCGGTGCTGCTGCAGAACGAAAATCAGGAAGAATATTTTGCGGGGGAGTGGAGAGAAGATGCTTAAGACAGGCGAACAGCAGGCACTGACGGTGGTAAAGACCACGGCATTCGGCGTATACCTGGCGGAACCCGGAACAGAAAACGAAAAGGTGCTCCTGCCCGTAAAGCAGGTGCCGGTGGGCACGAAGGAGGGGGATATCCTGACGGTATTCCTCTACAGGGATTCGGAAGACCGGCTCATCGCCACCACCAGGACCCCCATGCTCACCCTCGGGCAGATCGCCCTTCTGACGGTGAAGGAGGTGGGAAATATCGGCGCTTTCCTGGACTGGGGGCTGGAAAAGGACCTGTTCCTGCCCTTCAAGGAGCAGACCAGAAGGGTTAAGCCGAAGGAGCGTATCCTGGCGGCCCTGTACCTGGACAAATCCGGCAGGCTGGCGGCCACCATGAAGCTGTACAGCTACCTGAAGGTCAATGCCCCCTATGTGGTCGGGGACGAGGTGACGGGAATTATCTACGAGGATCATCCCAAATTCGGCCTTTTTACCGCCATTGACAATACCTGGTCCGCCCTGATTCCGAAAAAGGACGCCCAGGGAGATTTTGCCGTAGGCGATACCGTCATCGGCCGGGTAACCGGCGTCAGGGAGGACGGCCGCCTCGAAATCACCACCAAGAAAAAGGCCTACCGCCAGATGAACGAAGACGCGGAAAAGGTCCTTGAAGAGATAAAAAGCCGGGGCGGAAGCCTGCCCTTTGACGACCATGCGGACCCGGAGCTTATAAATGCCGAGCTTGGCCTGTCCAAGGCCGCCTTCAAGCGGGCGGTGGGGCATCTGCTCAAAGACCGTCTGATCCGCCTGACCGATGGAAGCATTTCCTTAAACGAAGGCAGGAAGGGGGACAATGCCCCGATTAAGAGAAGATCCGCCGAAAAGAAGGAAAAGCAGGCAAAGTTAAGAGAAAAGGAAAACCGTCCGGGTTCTGCCCGGGACAGGGAAAGAGGAAAAGGCGGGGACTCCGCTGCGTCCCGGGAGAAAAGGCCCGTGAAAAAGGAACGGGTGGTGAAGCCCTCCCGGGTGGTGAAATCCGTGACCTCCGCGAAGGAGCTTGCGGAAAAGCGCCGCTTCCTGAAGCCTTCGGAAAAGATTTCCCTGGAGGAGTTTTATAAAAGAGAAGGAATGTAACCATGCCCTTTACCCATCTGCATGTACACACCGAGTATTCCCTGCTGGACAGCTCGAACAAGATAAAAGAATATGTGGCCCAGGTCAAAGCCCTGGGTATGGACAGCGCGGCCATCACGGACCACGGTGTCATGTACGGCGTCATTGATTTCTACAAGGAAGCCATGGCGGCGGGGGTAAAGCCCATCATCGGCTGCGAGGTCTACGTGGCCCCGGGTTCCCGGTTTGACCGGGAGACGGGAAGCCTGGATGACCGGTATTACCACATGGTGCTGCTGGCGGAGAACAATACAGGCTACGCCAACCTGGTAAAACTGGTGTCCCACGGCTTTACGGAGGGCTTCTATTACCGGCCCCGTATTGACCGGGAGCTGATGGAAAAATACCACGAGGGCATTATCGCCCTGTCCGCCTGCCTGGCGGGAGAAATCCCCAGGAACATCCTGCGGGAGGACTACGACGGCGCGAAGGCGGCGGCCCTTTCCCTTGCGGAAATCTTCGGGCCGGAGCATTTCTACCTGGAACTGCAGGACCACGGCATGGCCGAGCAGAAGAAGGTCAATGCGGCCCTTGTGCGCATGAGCCGGGAGACCGGCCTTCCCCTGGTGGCCACCAACGACGTGCATTATACGTATAAGGAGGACGTGGAGCCCCACGACCTGCTGCTGTGCATCCAGACCGGCAAGAAGGTGGACGACGAGGACCGGATGCGCTACACCGGCGGACAGTATTACCTGAAGTCCCCTGAGGAGATGGCGGACCTCTTCCCCTACGCGCCGGAGGCGATTAAGAATACCGAAGAAATCGCCGCGCGGTGCCACGTGGAGATCGAATTCGGCGTGACCAAGCTGCCGAAATTCGCCCTTCCCGAAGGGGTGACCAGCGAGGAATACCTCAGGAAGCTGTGCTTCGACGGCCTTCACAGAAAATACGAAACCATTACGGAGGAGCTGACCGAACGGCTGGAGTACGAGCTTTCCACCATCCGGAACATGGGCTATGTGGATTATTTCCTCATTGTGTGGGATTTTATCCGCTTTGCCCGAAGCGCCGGCATCATGGTGGGACCTGGGCGTGGCAGTGCCGCCGGTTCCCTGGTAAGCTATACCCTGGACATTACCCAGCTGGATCCGCTGAAATACAACCTGCTGTTTGAGCGTTTCCTGAATCCCGAGCGGGTATCCATGCCCGATATCGACGTGGATTTCTGCTTCGAACGCCGCCAGGAGGTTATCGACTATGTAGTGGAGAAATACGGCAAGGACTGCGTGGTGCAGATCGTCACCTTCGGTACCCTGCAGGCCCGGGGCGTTATCCGGGACGTGGGCCGGGTGCTGAACATGCCCTACGCCGCCGTGGATATCATCGCCAAGATGATTCCCTCCGAGCTGAATATCACCATTGACGGCGCCCTGGAGAAGAATCCGGAGCTTAAGAAGGCCATGGAGGCCGACCCGCAGGTGGAAAAGCTCATCACCCTGGCCAAAAGGCTTGAGGGCCTGCCCCGGCATACCTCCATCCACGCCGCGGGCGTGGTGATTTCCGGCCGGCCCGTGGAGGAGTATGTACCCCTGTCCCGGGCGGCAGACGGCGCCATTACCACCCAGTTTACCATGACGACCCTGGAGGAGCTGGGTCTTCTGAAAATGGATTTCCTGGGCCTGCGCACCCTGACGGTGCTGCAGAATGCCCGGCTGATGGCCGAGAGAACCTCCGGAAAATCCATTGACCTGATGAAAATCGACTTTTCGGACCCCGAGGTCTACAACATGATCGGCGCGGGCAAATGCGAGGGCGTGTTCCAGCTGGAATCCGAGGGCATGAAGAGCTTCATGAAGGAGCTCAAGCCGAAGAACCTGGAGGACATCATCGCCGGCATCGCCCTTTACCGGCCGGGTCCGATGGATTTCATTCCGAAATACATTGACGGCAAGAACAACGCGGACGCCATCGTCTATGACTGTCCCCAGCTTGAGCCCATCCTGTCCGCCACCTACGGCTGTATCGTCTATCAGGAGCAGGTTATGCAGATCGTGCGGGATCTGGCTGGCTATACCCTGGGCCGAAGCGACCTGGTGCGCCGGGCCATGTCCAAGAAGAAAACCGCCGTCATGGAAAAAGAACGGCAGAATTTCATCTACGGCAATCCCGAAGAGGGGGTGGCCGGCTGTCTGGCCAACGGCATTTCCGAGCCGGTGGCGAACAAAATCTACGACAGCATGATGGATTTCGCCAAATATGCCTTCAACAAATCCCACGCCGCGGCCTATGCCATTGTTTCCTACCAGACCGCCTGGCTGAAATATTATTATCCGGTGGAATTCATGGCGGCTCTGATGACCTCGGTCATCGACAATCCCGGCAAGGTGGCCGGCTACATCCTGTACTGCCGCCAGGCGGGCATCACCATCCTGCCCCCGGACATCAACAAAAGCGAGGGCGGCTTTTCCGTGGAGAACGGCTGCATCCGTTACGGCCTGACCGCGGTCAAGGGCATCGGCAAGCCCGTGATGGAAGCCATCTGCGCGGAACGCCGGGAGAACGGCCCCTACATCAACCTGATGGATTTCTGCCGGCGCTTAAGCACCCGGGAGGTCAACAAGCGCACCCTGGAAAACTTCATCAAGGCCGGCGCCTTTGACGGCTTCGGCAGCCGCCGCCAGCTCATCATGGTGTACGACCGGGTGATGGACGCGGCAGCAGCGGAGAAGAAAAGTTCCATGACCGGCCAGATGAGCCTCTTCGACCTGATGAGCGATGAGGACCGGGCGGTGATGGAGGTGCGGCTGCCCGCCGTGGAGGAATTCTCCCAGGAGGAGAAGCTGGCCTTTGAAAAGGAAGTCCTGGGGATCTACGTCAGCGGCCATCCCCTGGAGGAATACGAGGATATCCTAAGGAAAACCGTGACGGCCTACTCGACGGATTTTGCCCTGGACGAGGAGACCGGCACCTGTAAGGTCCGGGACAACGAGCACCATATCCTGGGCGGCATGATTACCGCCAGAACCGTAAAATACACCCGCCAGAACAAGGCCATGGCCTTCCTGACCCTGGAGGATCAGCTGGGCAGTGTGGAGGTGGTGGTGTTCCCGAAGGACTACGAAAGACACGCCCATGACCTGGAGGTGGACAGCAAGGTCTTCCTTTCCGGCCGGGTTTCCGTGGAGGAGGACAAGGCGGCCAAGCTGATTTTCGAGGCCTGCGCCTCCTTCGACCAGACGGTGAAGGAGCTGTGGGTGCAGTTCGTGAACCGGGAAAATTACGAGGAAAAGGTGGCCGCCGTCTACGACTGCCTGAAGAAATATCCCGGCGGAGACCGGACCGTGCTCTACCTGAAGGCAGAACGGGCCATGAAGCGGCTGCCGGCCAGGCTGAATGTGGACGCCGGCTATGCCCTCCTCGGGGAGCTTTCCGCCCTGGTGGGGGCGGACAACGTCCGGACCGTGGAAAAACCGCCGGTGCTTTCCGCCGGCGCCTACCGGAAATGATGTAAAAACGGTTCACAAAACCGGAAAAATAGAGTAAAATTTTAAAGATACAGGGGAAGGCTGTAACGACAGCCTCTTTTGCGAAAAATTCGGTAAAGGAAAAGAGAATATGCTGCTTACCAGTCCCCAGAACACTAGAATCAGACAGCTGACAGCCCTTATCGGCAAGGCCCGGCAGAGAAAGAAGACCGGGCTGTTCACCGTGGAAGGCGCAAGGATTGTCCGGGAAGTGCCCGACGATCTTCTGGAAGAGCTTTACGTAAGCGAAAGCTTCGAGGCCGGAAACGGAGATTTCCTGTCGGGAAAGCGGTATTTTACCCTGACGGACGAGCTGTTCGCTTCCGTATCCGACACCCGGACCCCCCAGGGCATCCTGGCGGTGGTGAAGATGCCTTCCCATACCCTTGCCGATATGCTGAAGGAAAAGCCCTTCCTCCTTCTCCTGGAGGATATCCAGGATCCGGGAAACCTGGGCACCCTTATCCGGACGGCGGAGGGCGCGGGCGCGGACGGCGTCATTTTAAGCAAAGGCTGTGTAGACCTGTTTTCCCCGAAATCCGTCCGTTCCACCATGGGTTCCCTGTTCCGCCTGCCGATTCTGACGGCGGAGGACCTGAACCGGACTGTGGAGGCGCTTAAAGAAAGGGATATCGCCGTATATGCGGCCCATCTTTCGGGAAAAATCTCCTATGAAAAAGCGGATTACACGAAGGGCTGCGCCATTGCCGTGGGCAACGAGGGGAACGGGCTTACCGACGGGCTCACCGCCCGGTGCACGCAGCTGGTGCGGATTCCCATGGAAGGGAAGCTGGAATCCTTAAATGCCTCCGTGGCGGGGGCGATCCTGATGTATAAAGCCCACGAGCAGAGAGCCGGCGGGTGTTTATAAAGCGAGGTAACGATCATGCCAGAACAGAGAAAACTGACCAAGAAGGAAATCAGAAGGAGAAAGAGGCAGCGGGAGCTGAGGATCAAGATCACCATCCTGGTGATTCTTCTTGTCGTGCTTGTGGCTGCCATTGTCCTGATTGTCCGGGCAAGAAAGAAAGAGGAGGCGCCCGTGAATCCGCCGGTGCAGACCAGCTCCGAGAGCAGCCAGACCGGGCGGGAGGAGATACCGTCCCAGACCTCAGCGGCTTCCGCCTCGGATACGGAAATCGTGGTAACCATCGAGCCCGAGCAGAGAACCGGCAGGGACGAGCAGATCGCCGCAGCCATGCTGAAGGCTACCCAGTATGATTATGACGGGGCCATCGCAGCACTTGCCGCCATAGAAGGCGCGGATTCGGATTCCGAGATTATCGCCATGATGGCGGATCTGGAGACCCAGAAGAGTGCGCTGGTGGGCTTTTCCCCGACGGAAATCACCCATATTTTCTTCCATTCCCTGGTGGTGGACCCGGCACGGGGCTTCTCCATCACCGACAGTGATTCCTGGAACAACGGTACCGCGGGCTTCTGCCAGTGGATGACCACCGTGGATGAATTCAATGCCATCATGCAGCAGATGTATGACCGGGGCTATGTTATCGTGAGCCTTTACGACATGGTTAACATGACCACCGACGAGAACGGCGTCGTGCACCTGACCCCGAACACCATCTACCTGCCCCAGGGCAAGACGCCCTTCGTCATGTCCCTGGACGATACCTGCTACTACCACAGCTATGACGGCAGAGGCTGCGCCACAAGGCTGATTGTGGGCGAGGACGGCCGTCCCACCTGTGAATACGTGGACGCCGAGGGCGTGGGCCATGTAGGCGACTACGACTGCATCCCCCTGTTTGACCATTTCCTGGATGCCCATCCGGATTTCTCCTACAGGGGCGCGAAGGGTACCGTGGCCCTGACCGGCTACAACGGCATCCTGGGCTACCGTACCGACTACTGCTACCGTGACCGCGTGGAGCTGACGGCGGACCAGCAGGCCTGGCTGGATGCCAACCCGAACTACAACTGGGAAGCGGAATGTGAGGCAGCCAAGCGGGTGGCCGACTGCATCAAGGCGGACGGCTGGACCTTTGCCAGCCATACCTGGGGCCATATCCGTATCGGTGATGCGGACATGGAATGGCTGCGGACCGATACCCAGAAGTTCAAGGAATATGTGGATCCCCTTATCGGCGGAACGGACATCATCATTTTCGCCCATGGGCAGGATCTGGCCTCCTGGAACGAGGTATATTCCGAATCGGAGAAATTCCAGTACCTGAAGAGCCAGGGCTACAACATCTACTGTAACGTGGACTCTTCCCAGTATTTCGTACAGATCGGCGACCTTTACCTCAGAATGGGCAGACGAAATCTGGACGGCTACCGGCTGTATGAGGCCGTGTACGGCGGAAATGACCGGGTAAGCGACCTGATCGATGCAGCTTCTGTCTTCGATCCGAAGCGGCCGACGGATGCCTGGCTGTATGAACTATAAAACACGGGATGACAGTATAAAACGTTTGCTTTGCCTGCAAAGAGCAAATGTTTTATCTGCCAGACCTGCTGACGCATGAGGAAGGAGACTAGGATGAACCTGAAAGGACGTGACTTCCTTACCTTAAAGGACTTTACCAAGGAAGAAATCTTATACCTGGTGGATCTGGCCGCGGAGCTGAAGCAGAAGAAGAAAAAAGGCATCCCGGTGGATACCCTGCGGGGCAAAAATGTAGCCCTGATCTTCGAGAAAACCAGCACCCGCACCCGCTGCGCCTTCGAGGTTGCCGCCCACGACCTGGGCATGGGCACCACCTATCTGGACCCGGAAGCCTCCCAGATCGGGAAAAAGGAAAGCATCGCGGATACCGCCCGCGTCCTTTCCGGCATGTTTGACGGCATCGAATACCGGGGCTACGGACAGGAAATTGTGGAGGAGCTGGCGGAAAATGCCAACGTTCCCGTGTGGAACGGCCTGACCAACGAATACCATCCCACCCAGATGCTGGCGGACGTGCTGACCATCAAGGAGCATTTCGGCCGGATCGAGGGCCTGAAGCTGGTCTACATGGGCGACGCCCGGTACAATACCGGCAATTCCCTGATGATTGTCTGCTCGAAGCTGGGCATGAATTTCGTGGCCTGCGCGCCGAAGGCATATTTCCCGAATCCCGCCCTGGTGGCCCAGTGCGAGGAGTACTGTGAGAAAAGCGGCGGCTCCATCGTGCTTACCGAACAGGTGACGGCGGCCGTCACCGGCGCGGATATCGTCTATACGGACGTCTGGGTGTCCATGGGCGAGCCGGACGATATCTGGGAGGAGCGCATCCGGGATCTGTCTCCCTACAAGGTGACTCTGGACGTGATGAACCAGACCAAAGAGGACGCCATCTTCATGCATTGCCTGCCTGCCTTCCACGACCTGAAGACGAAGGTCGGCAGCGAGATGGGCCGCAGGTTCAATATCCGGGACATGGAGGTGACCGACGGCGTCTTCAAATCCTCCAAATCCGTGGTCTTCGCCGAGGCGGAGAACCGGATGCATACGATAAAGGCCGTGATGGCGGCTACGCTGGGAGCATTGTAAATGAGCTATCAACCCGAAAGGATACAGTGCCGGCTGGAAGAATGCGCAGCCGGCACTCTCCTTTTTTATAAAGAAAGTACGGATTCCACCAACAACGAGGCGAAAAAGGCCGAAAAGGAAGGCGCGCCATCGGGAAGCCTCTTCCTGACGGAGAACCAGGTGCAGGGCAAGGGCCGGCTGGGCCGGACCTGGATAAGCCGTCCGGAGGACTGCCTGACCTTCTCCCTTCTGGTAAGGCCGACCCTGCCGCCGGAGAAATTCACCCTCCTTCCCCTCATCACCGGCCTGGCCGTGGCGGAGGCCATCGAAGAGGTGAGCGGCCTGACCGCCCGCATCAAATGGCCCAATGACGTGGTCCTGGGCACGAAAAAGGTCTGCGGCATCCTGGTGGAGGCCACGGGCGACCCCCTTGCGGCGGTCATCGGCTGCGGCATCAATACGGGAAAGGGAAGCCCTTCGCCGGAGCTGGCGGACAAGGCGGTATTTCTAAGCGAGGAAGCGGGCCGGGAGATTTCCCGGGAAGAGGTGCTTTTCGCCGTGCTGAAACGCCTGCGGGCGCATTATGCCCTGCTGGAGAAGGAGCGCAGCTTTGCACCCTTCAAGGCCCTGTACGAAGAAAAGCTGATAAACTGCGGCAAAGAGGTGGAGGTCATTTCTCCCGAAGGAAGCTTCAGGGCCTTTGCCCTGGGCACGGATGATGCCGGGAACCTCCTGGTAAGAAAAAGCGACGGTACGGTGCAGCCGGTAGCCTCCGGCGAGGTCTCCGTCCGGGGTATCTACGGATACGTGTGAAAGGAGAAACTATGGTACTTTGCGGCGCAAATGCCTATGAAAAGAAATATTATTTCAATCCGGATTTTTCCGCCCTGCCGGAGGAAATCCAGAAGGAACTGCAGATCATGTGCGTGATGTACACCGAGGAAATCGGCGGCGTCTTCACCGTGGAATTCGACGGGGAGGGCAAGCTCCTCTTAAAGACGGCGGCCCGGGAAACCGACGCGGCCTACGATGAAATCGGTTCGGATCTGCGCATCAAGAAGCTGCGGGAGGAAAAGGAAGAGCTTTTCGAGCAGCTGGAGGTCTTCTACCGGGTCTTCATGCTCACCAGCCTGGATGACGTGATGGCAGCGCTGCAGGCGGACATCGACGGCATGGAAGCCACCCTGCAGGCAGAGGATTTCTATGACGAAGACGAAGACGGGGAGCAGGATGAATAAACTGCTGATCGGGGATCTGGAACTGGATTTCCCCGTGGGCCTTGCCCCCCTGGCCGGGGCCTCGGACATGACCTTCCGCACCCTCTGCCGCGCCCACGGCGCCGGCTTTGCGGTGTCGGAGATGGTGAGCGCCCAGGCTATCAATTACCACAACCGCAACACGGTACAGCTGCTTCGCACCTGCGAACAGGAGCGGCCCGTGGGCATCCAGCTGTTCGGCTCCGACCCGGAGGCCGTGGCGAAGGCCGGCAGGGCAATTGAAGACCTGCCCTTTGATTTCTACGATTTCAATATGGGCTGCCCGGTGCCCAAGGTGGTGAAAAACGGGGAGGGCAGCGCCTTGATGAAAAATCCTTCCCTGGCGGGGGAAATCATCGCCGCCCTGACCGAAGCGGTGCACAAACCGGTTACGGTGAAGATCCGGGCCGGCTTTGACGAAAATTCCCGGAACGCGCCGGAGGTGGCGAAGGTCCTGGAGCAGGCCGGCGCGGCAGCGGTGGCGGTCCACGGAAGGACCCGGGAGCAGTATTATACCGGCAAAGCGGACTGGGGGATTATCCGTCAGGTAAAGGAAAGCGTAGGCATCCCGGTCATCGGCAACGGAGACGTCACCGACGGGCCCTCTGCCCTGGCGATGCTTGAAGAAACCGGCTGCGACGGCATTCTCATCGGCCGGGCGGCCCTGGGCAATCCCTGGATTTTCAATGAGGTGCGGCATTTCCTGGAAACGGGAGAGGCACTGCAAAGGCCGGCGACCGGCGAGATCCGGGACACCCTTATTGCCCATGCCAGGGCCCTTACGGAGGAAAAAGGGGAGCTGACCGCCATCCGGCAGATGCGCACCCACGCCGCCTGGTACGTGACCGGCATGCACAACGCGTCAAAATTCCGGAAAGCCGTCTGCCAGGCCGTAACCCTTGCGGAATTTGAACAGCTTGTGCAGGGCCTTTCTTGACAATCAGAGGGCAATCCAGTATAATAGGCGCAATGTATAACAGACAAAGCGTCTGATTTGGAAAAAAGACAGTTTCCGCGGCATGCGGAAGCTGCTTTTATGATGTAAGAGAGAAAATCACAGACTGCAGGTTTTCTCCCCATCAAAGAAGTATTTTATATGAAAGAAGGACATGAAAATGGAAGGGAAAAAGAACATTCTCACAGTCAGCGGGTTAAGAAAGCTCGAAGATGAGCTGACGGATCTGAAGGTGAATCAGCGTAAAATGATTGCCCAGAAGATCAAGGAAGCCCGGGAGCAGGGTGACCTTTCCGAAAATGCCGAATATGATGCAGCCAAGGATGAACAGAGAGACATTGAGGCAAGGATCGAAGAGATAGAGAAGATTCTCAAGAACGCGGAAGTCGTGGACGAGGATGAAGCCGGCACCGACGTGGTGAGCATCGGCAGCAGGGTAACCCTCTGGGATGTGGAATTTGAGGAGGAAGTGGTCTACAACATCGTAGGCTCCACCGAAGCCAACAGCCTGAAGGGAAAGATTTCCAACGAATCTCCCCTGGGCAAGGCCCTTATCGGTTCCAAGGCCGGAGAGGTTATTTCCGTGGAATCCCCCTCCGGTGTGGTGAAGTACGAAGTCCGGGCCATCGAGAAGAATACGGAAGACTGAAGAAAGAGAACAGACAGAAAGAGGAACAACTATGGGTAATCAGAATCAGGAGCAGGATCTGAATCATCTGCTGGCCGTCCGGCGGGAAAAGCTGGCGGAGCTGGTGGCAGCGGGGAAGGATCCCTTTGTCATTACCTCCTATGACGTGACGCATCACAGCCAGGAAATCAAAGACAATTACGAAGCCCTGGAAGGCAAAGAAGTAAGCATTGCGGGCAGAATGATGAGCAAGCGGGTGATGGGCAAGGCCTCCTTCTGTCATGTGCAGGACCTGCAGGGACTGATGCAGTGCTATGTTGCCCGGGATTCCCTGGGCGAGGAAGCCTATAAGGGCTTCAAGAAGCTGGACGTAGGCGATATCATCGGCATCAAGGGTACGGTATTTACCACCAAAACCGGTGAAATCTCCGTGCATGCCACGGCGCTTACCCTGCTGTCCAAGAGCCTGCAGATTCTCCCCGAGAAATACCACGGCCTGACCAATACCGACCTGCGGTACCGCCAGCGCTATGTGGACCTGATCATGAACGCCGATGTAAAGGATACCTTTATCAAGCGTTCCCGCATCATCAGCAGCATCCGCCGTTACCTGGACGGCCTGGGCTTTCTGGAGGTGGAGACACCCATGCTGGTGTCCAATGCCGGCGGCGCTTCCGCCCGGCCCTTCGAAACCCATTTCAACGCGCTGGATGAGGAATTCAAGCTGCGTATTTCCCTGGAGCTTTACTTAAAGCGGCTCATCGTGGGCGGCCTGGAGAAGGTTTATGAAATCGGCCGGGTATTCCGCAACGAAGGCCTTGACACCCGGCACAACCCGGAATTTACCCTGATGGAGCTGTACCAGGCCTATATCGATTACAACGGCATGATGGACCTGACCGAGAACATGCTGCGGCATGTGGCGCAGGAGGTCCTGGGCACCACCACCATCGTCTACAACGGCGTGGAGATGGATCTGGGCAAGCCCTTCAGGCGGATTTCCATGGTGGACGCGGTGAAGGAATATGCGGGCGTGGACTTTGACGCCGTGGCGGACACCGCGGAAGCGAAGGCCCTGGCGAAGGAACGCGGCATTGAATTCGAGGAGAGGCACAAGAAGGGCGATATCCTGAACCTGTTCTTCGAGGAATATGTGGAAGAGCACCTGATTCAGCCGACCTTCGTGATGGATCATCCCATCGAGATCTCTCCGCTGACCAAGAAGAATCCGAGAAAGCCCGGCTACGTGGAGCGTTTCGAGATGTTCATGAACGGCTGGGAGATCTGCAACGCCTACTCCGAGCTGAACGACCCCATCGACCAGCGGGAACGTTTCCGGCAGCAGGATCTGAATGCCGCGGCCGGCGACGAGGAAGCCCAGCACACGGATGAGGATTTCCTGAATGCCCTGGAAATCGGCATGCCTCCCACGGGCGGCATCGGCTACGGTATCGACCGTCTGGTAATGCTCCTGACCGACTCCGCAGCCATCCGCGACGTCCTGCTCTTCCCCACCATGAAGAGTCTGAAGAGTGGCAGCGAAGCCGCTTCCGAGGAGCAGAGCAAGGAGAAATAAAAGCCTTCTCCCCCGGAGAAGGTGGCTGCGCAGCAGCCGGATGAGGAAACAAATCATTATATACAGCAAAAAAGCACAATGCCGCTGTGATAAACAGCGGTGTTGTGTTTCTTTTATATTATATTGAAAGCAGGACAATGCGGGCGTGAATACTTCTGCCCCGGAGGCGGAAACTGATGGGAAGGGTAGAAGAATGCCCGTTGGCAGTAGTCTAGCTTTCTACCCTAAAGTGATGAGAAGGCTGAAAGGGTAGAAAAGCAGGACAGTGCGGGCGGGGAAACTTCTGCCCCGGAGGCGGAAACTGATGGGAAGGGTAGAAGAATGCCCGTTGGCAGTAGTCTAGCTTTCTACCCTAAAGTGTTGATAAGGATAAAAGGGTAGAAAAGGAAGAAAGTGCGGGCGTGAAAACTTCTGCCCCGGAGGCGGAAACTGATGTGAAGGGTAGAAAACTTCCGCAAAGTCTGCCAGGATCAGGGATAAGACAGGGAAGAGGGAAATGACGTGCTGAGGTTTTAAAGGGGAAAGGCCACGGCTTCCCGGTACAGCTGTTTCAGGATTTCCACGAAGGCCGCCAGGGCCGGCCGGTTGTCCTCCCTGTGGGTGCACAGTACGCAGGAGAAGAATTCGGGACAGTCGAAGGGAATCCAGGCGAACTGGCCGCTGTGGTCATTTAAAAAGCCGGGGGCCAGACAGACGCCCCTGCCCGCCGCCACATTCGTAAGCGTGGTATCGTGGTCGGCACTGTTGAAATACTCGATTTTTCCGGAGCTGACCAGCCTGTGCTGGACAGCCCGAAGCGCAGAAGGGGACCCGCCGCCCACCATCAGGGTGCGGCCGTAGAGGTCCTCTTCTTTTATTTTGTTTTTCTCCGCCAGCGGGTCATCCCGCCGGGCGATGAGATAAATATGGCTTTCAAACAGGCTGTGGACATGGACGCCGGGCAGCTGCTTCGTCTGCTCCTTCAGGGCAAAGAGGATATCCGACTCATTCCGCAGGAAGGAATCCACGCCGCCGTCGTATTGAAAGACCGGAACGACCTGGACCGCCGGGTTCGTTTCCGCAAACATACGCATGGCCTCCGGCAGGAAATATACGGCCTGGCGCACCATCAGGCTGATGGAAATACTGTCCCTGTATTTCGTGCTGAAATTCTGCCCCTGCTCGATGGCCCGTTTCAGATCCTCCCGCATCGTTATCAGGAAGGAGACAAACTGCGCGCCGGCGGGGGTGAGCGCCGCGCCTTTGCCGCTGCGTTCAAAGAGGGTAAAGCCGATTTCCTCCTCCAGAAGCCTGATCTGGTAGGAAAAAGTAGGCTGGCTGACAAACATATTTTCGGCGGCCCGGCTGAAATTTAAGGTGCGGGCGACCTCGATGCAGTAATCGATTTGCTTTGTGGTCATGGCAGACTCCTGTTATTTAAGAATTAAATTGATTATACAGCATTTGAATTGGACATTGCAATAATGATTTTTTATAATGACAGCAGAAAGAGAAAAAAACGGCCGGCAGGCCGGAGATGACACAAATATATTTTTACGAATAAGCAGGAGGACACAGGCATGGCAAAAACACTTATCGCATATTTCTCAAGAGCGGATGAAAACTATTTCGGCGGCGCGATGCGCTACGTGAAGGTGGGCAATACGGAGATCGTTGTAAATATCATGAAGGAGCTGATTGCGGCGGACACCTTCAAAATCGAGATGAAGACGCCCTACTCCCCGGTCTACATGACCTGCATCGACGAGGCCAAGAGGGATCTGCAGGCAAATGCCCGCCCCGAGCTGGTAAGCCTTCCCGAAAGCATCGACGAATACGATACCGTGGTGCTGGCCTACCCGAATTACTGGAGCACGATGCCCATGGCGGTATTTACCTTCCTGGAGAGCTTCGATTTCACCGGAAAGACAATCCTTCCGCTGTGCACCAACGAAGGCAGCGGCATGGGCGGCAGCGAGAGGGACATCAAAAAGACCTGCCCGGGAGCCGATGTGAAAAAAGGCCTCTCCATCACCGGCAGCAGGGCGGCACAGGCAAAGGAAAGCGCAGAGAAATGGCTGAAGGCCAACGGACTGAGATAAGAGAATGAATTTGCCGCGCCGGAAGCGGCATTGAAGGGCCTGAAGATTTAGGACCGCAGAGGACCGGGCGGATTATAAAAGGCCGCCATGACAAGGAGGAAAAACATGATTTTTGACAGAAATGAAAAGAAAGAAGTAATTGCTCTGCTCGGTGCGGGCAGCATGGGTACGGCGATTGTACGGCGGATTGCCGCAGGCAGAAGAATCCTTCTCGGCGATATCAGCGAGAAGAACCTGGAACGGGTTTCCCATGACTTCCGGTACAGCGGCTACGACGTGGAAACGATGATTGTAAATGCCCTGGAAAAGGACAGTGTGGAAGCCTTCGCGCAGAAGGCGGCCTCCCTCGGCCCGGTCAAATATTTCATTGATACCGCAGGCGCTTCACCGAACCAGGCAAAGCCGGAACACATCCTGGCCCTGGATATGGTGGGAACGGGTTATGCGGTGGATGCCTTCGGCAAAGTGATGGCGGCAGGCGGCGCGGGCCTTATCATCTCCAGCCAGACCGGATATATGTATCCGATTCCCTATGAAAAGGAAATCGAGATTCTCGCCACACCGACGGAGAAGCTGATGGACCTGCCCATCATCAAAGAAACGGCGATGCAGAATTCCGGCCTTGCCTACATGATCGCCAAGCGCGTCAACCACCTGCAGGCGCAGAAGGCGGCGGCCACCACCTGGAAGGCGCGCCGCGCCAGGATCAATACCATCAGCCCGGGCGTTATCGTAACCCCCCTGGCTTATGACGAATTTGCCGCAGCCGGCGAAGGCTATCAGAAAATGGTGGATGCCTCCGCGGCGGAGCGCTGCGGCACCTCCGATGAGATTGCGGAAGCCGGCGCCTTCCTTCTGGGCGGGCACGCGGGCTTCATCACCGGAACCGACCTGCTGATCGACGGCGGCGTCATCGCCGCCATCCGCACCGGCGAATACAGCCTGGGCAGATAAGGCTGGCGGATAAATAGTTGGTCGGGCTGCAAATATTCAGAAAATTGTCTAAATAAATCAGACCTAAAACAGCGATAATTCAAAAAAATCAAAAACTGCCCCTGCTGTCAAAAAGACGGAAGGGGCATATTTTGTGGTAAAAATGGCAAAAAAAGCAGAAATATACAAGATGTATATTACAACAATATTACGAATATTTTACAAACAAAAGCAAAATAATGGTTGCCTATACCACTCCTGAATGTTATAATCTAATGTGCTAATAATGTTTGCCTTTTTGTATTTGTACTTATTTAAATTACAAAATCGCAAATATAAAGGATTTGCAGAAAGCGAAAATAAACTGTGTAATCCGCAGGAGGAAAGAGACATGAAGGGAAAAAAGGCAGAAAAGCGCAGGAAGATGACCCGGACCAAACGGCTCCTTGCTTTTGTCGTTGCCCTGCTCCTCGGCGTCAGCGTGTTCCACGTGGTGTCGAATAAGCAGGCGAGCGCGGCGGCGGGGGACGTGCCGGATCACGCAAAGACCCTGACCGTGAACCAAGACGGTACTTACACCATCGCCCTGAACGTAACGGGTGATTCGGAGAAGGATCCGCAAAAGGTCAATATCATTGTGATCGTGGACCGCTCCAACTCGATGAATGAGGAGTCCGGCACAGGCGCGTACGTTGCTTCAAATACTAATGGAACAAACATGTACGGCCTTATTGATGGCGAGTATGTTCCCCTGACACGGGTAGACCATGGCAGGTGGGCAAATCCCAGATATACCTATGAGTATAATGGAACCCAGTACACCGGACAGCGTTACATCTATGATTATTCAGCTTCGAGAATAGAGGCTACCAGGGCCGCTGTAAACGGACTCGCCAACACACTTCTTGGCTACAACGGCAAGGACGGCAACCCTGCAGATACAGTTGAAATGGCATTGGTTTCATTTGCAACGGCTGCAAGGACTGATGTAGCTGAGACGACAGATGCGACCACGTTCGTGAACGCAGTTAACACTATCTCACCTCCCGGCGGTAACGCCGGTGGCACCAACTGGGAAATGGCTCTCAGGCAGGCTGATTCCATCAGCTTCGGCGACACTGATCCAACCTATGTCATCTTCTTCTCCGATGGTGCGCCGACATTCTACGGAACCGGCCCATCCGGTACTGGTGGAGAGCAAGAGCCTAACATGGCCAACTCTTACAATGCGTCTACAGACGAAGCTGCCGCGCTTGCGACCAAGGTCGGTGTAGAGCGTTTCTACACCATCTTTGCTTATGGTTCTAATGCCGGTCGGACTTATATGTCTAACCTTACTACTGCGGCTGGAGCGCCTGCAGGCAACAATTACTCTGCCTCCAGCACAGCCGAGCTCGAGGAAGCGTTTGCTCAGATCCTTGAAAGCATCGAGATGGCCGGTATCGGCAACGTGGGCATCACGGACGGCACTACCTCCAACGTGACCACAACTTCCGGCGAGATCAGCCATCTGCTGGATGTGGATCCGAATTCCTTTAAGTATTACCGTGCAGGCGGTCTTGAGAACGGTGCCGAAAAGTACGATTCAAGTGCCAACGGCGGCCTCGGCGAAGCGTGGACCGACGCTCCGGCAGCGTCGTTTGAAAACGGTGCCGTGAAGTGGAATATTGAAGGCGTCCTTGAAAACGATGTAACCTACACCGTGACCTTCGACTGCTGGCCCAGCCAGGAGACGCTGGATATCGTAGCGGACATCAAGAATGATCCTTCCTCCTATAATTCGCTGGATGCCAACATCAAGAAATATATTGACAGCGACGGCAACCTCAAGACCAATACCTCGGCAACCCTGACCTATACGGATACCCGTACCGGTGATACCGGAAGCAGTGAATTTGTAAATCCCGACCCGGTAGAGACCACTGCAGTTGAGCAGCTGGCTGTTTCCAAGGAATGGAAGAACAACCTTGAGGGCAACTGGGAAAAACCTGAGTCCATCAACCTTAACGTCACCCGTGACGGAGCCGAGACCTATCATGTTTCTCTCGGCGAAGGAAATTCCTGGACGGACAGCGTATTTATTTCCATTGGTATCATGCGTACCCATGGTTCTGATCCTGTTGAGCTTCTTACCACGGGTCATAACTTTACCTTTACCGAACCGGATAACCTGACTTATCACTGGGAGATCGATGTACCTACCGTACGTCCGATGCTCATTGATAATGAGCTTCAGCTGCTCATTAAGGTAGATGCGAAGCATCCGGCTCCGTCCGGTGCAACAACTTACACCCTTCCTTCGCAGGATGGCGTTGAGGGTGGAACCTATTACGTTGGCTCTGCATCCGATCTGTCACTGACCGCGACCAACGAGCGTCGTTCCAGCATCAATATCCTCAAAGCAGTTGATGGTGAGGATGCACCTGCAGATGCGGAATTCCCCTTCACCCTGACGGTAAAGAACTCCCTTGCACCGGCAGCTGAACCGCAGAATGACCCCGGCCATGACAGCGACTGGTGGGTATGGATCTCTGTTCGTGATATGAGCGGAACTACCGATCCTGAACAGGCGACGCCTGTTACGGATGCTGTTGTATCCGGCGCTACCTCGGCAGGCGGCGGATGGTACTACGGCGTCAGCGGACAGCCTATCGTTATTAATATGAAGGATGGTTATTCCCTTCGTATCAACAACCTGCCGGTAGATTCGGAATATACCATTACGGAGGGTACGCTTCCTGAGGGCTTCATCTTTGACGATGCTACGATTGCGATTACCCAGGGAACCGGCACAACCACCAGTACCTTTACGGTAAACAAAGATACACAGACAGCCACCGGCAAGATCGAAGAGACCAATACCCTTTATCAGGCCACTGTTAAGAATAAATACCAGCTTACTGATATCGAAGTTACCAAGGTCTGGGAAGACAACAGCAACCAGGACGGCATTCGTCCGACTGTTGATGAATTCACAGAACTGCTTACGCTTTCACCCGCTGTAGAAGGCAAGACACCTTCCGTAGTCGATAATGAAGATAATACCTTCACGATTACCTATACAGGCCTGCCCCGTTACAACAACGGTGAGGAAGTTGAGTATACAGTAACTGAAGCTGCCATTGAGGGTTACACCACCACCGGCAGCCCGGCAAAAGACCACGGCACGATTACCAATACCCATGAGCCGGAGAAGACTACCGTTACCGTAGAGAAGGTATGGGTCGGTCCCGCAAGTGAAGCGGTTATGACCCTTATGGTTGGAAACACACCTGTAGAAGGCCAGGATCCCGTTACCCTCCCCAAGGCTGATGGTTCTCTTACTCACACCTGGACAGGTCTCGATAAATACGCCAACGGTGAACTCATCGAATATACCGTAACCGAGGCGGCGATCGAGAACTATGTTACCACTGGACCCGAGGGAACCGGTACGGAAGAAGCTCCCTTCACCTTTACCAATACACGTGACACCGGAGAACTGACAGTGAAGAAAACTGTCGTATCCGACCTTGCAGCGGATAAGCAGAAGGACTTCACCTTCACAGTAACCCTGTCCGATAACACCATCAACGGTGAATACGGCGACATGACCTTCGCCAGCGGTGTTGCCACCTTTACCTTAAAGGATGGCGAGAGCAAGACTGCGACAGGCATTCCGACCACCATTACCTATACGGTTGAGGAAACTGCGGACAACGGTTTCACCACTACCAAGACCGGCGATACCGGAACGATTACGAAGACAACGCCCTCCGAGGCTGCGTTTGAGAATACCCGCAAGACCGGCGATCTGGATGTAACCAAGACCGTTACCAGTTCCACAGCTGCGGATAAGCAGAAAGACTTTACCTTCACCGTAACCCTGTCTGATACAACCATCAGCGGCACCTACGGCGGAGCGAACTTCACCAACGGCGTAGCCACCTTTACTTTAAAGGACGGCGGCAAAATGAGCATCACCGGCCTTCCGCAGAGTGTAGGGTACACCGTTGAGGAAACGGCGGCTGACGGTTTTGTCACCACCAAGACCGGCGATACCGGCAGCATTGCCGAAACCAATGCCCCCGCAGCCTTCACCAACACCCGTGACGAAGGCGGCCTGGTGGTCAGCAAATCCGTCGTATCAGATATCACAGCCGACAAGACCAAGGACTTCACCTTCACGGTGACCCTGTCCGATACTACGATTAATGAAACCTACAACGGTGTTACCTTTACCAACGGCGTAGCCACCTTTACCTTAAAGGACGGCGAACAGAAGAACATCACCGGTCTGCCCACAGGCATTACCTATACCGTTGAGGAAACTGCGGATGCCGACTTCACCACAACGAAGACCGGCGACACCGGCGAGATCAGCGCGACGGCTTCCACTGCAGCCTTTACCAATACCCGCAAGACCGGCAGCCTCACCATCAGCAAGACGGTGGTTTCCGATGCGGCAGCGGATGCAGATCAGGTATTTACCTTTACGGTTACCCTGACCAACGGTGAACAGAAGGTAGCCGGAACCTACAGCGAAGTAACCTTTGATGAGAATGGTCAGGGAACCGTAACCTTAAAGGGCGGCGAGTCCAAGACCATCGAAGGCCTGCCGGTAGGAACTGCGTATACA
>CADBNF010000068.1 GCA_902796005.1 uncultured Lachnospiraceae bacterium
ATTGCGAACAGGCAGTAATCAGTGGACAAGTTCCCGCTTACTGGCGCAGGTATGAATTAGTAGTTTCATTTTCTCGTGCCATGTGGAAACCATCGTGAAGCTGGTCAAAGCCGGCCTCTGAAAAGCCGTTTTTGCACCGCAGGCTACACGGTCTTTACCGGCAGCACCACGTTCAGGATGATATTTTCATTCACCGCGTCATCATTAAACATATCCACACCCAGGCAGAGGACCCAGGGATTCCCTGCCGGGGTGTATTCTTTATTGTTTTTCACCGTGTTGCCGAGGAGAATGAAGGCGTCGATGATTTCCGCCGCGTCGCCGAACCATTTTACATTCAGTCCCCGGAAGCCTTCCCTTACCTTGACGGAAGGATCCTCCACCCGTTCCCGCAGGGGAATATACACGCTGACCTCTATGGAATTGTCCGTTTCCAGCTCCAGGATATTGTCTATGCCCAGCCTGAACCAGACATGTTTATCCGAGGAAAGGGGCAGATGCTTCTCCACGGCCTCCGCGATGGCGCTTATGATCGTTTTCCGTACATTTCCTTTCAGCACCTTCAGCCGTACGGTTTTCACATAACAGACCGTTTCCGAAAAGCTGTCGAGCTCAACGTGCAGCTTCTCTTCCCCGGCTACGGTTCTGCGCATCTGGGTCAGCATGAGATTCAGGCTTCGCTGCTTCTCAAGCAGGGCTTCCAGCAGCAGATTGTTGCCCGCCGGACTGGCCAGATACTCCCGGATCTGGTTATAGGTAAAGCCCTGCCTCTGCAGATTCATTACCGTAATAATCCGCATGATATTCTGGGGACTGTAATAACGGTAGCCGGAGTCTTCGGAAACATATTCCGGCTTCAGAAGGCCCGCTTTTTCCATACGTATAATGCTCATCCGGCTGATGGCCAGGCTTTTTGAAACATCTCCTACGGAAATCAATTCTTTGTCTGAACCCTTGATTATTTTTTTCATATTGTGCCTCATTTTACTGTATTGACTCGAACACTGGTGTTCGATATATAATAAAACCGGGTTGAAGGAAAGTCAACCCCTCCGATATAGTCAGAAAAGCCCTACGGCCGAAGGCATTTCACAATGCAATCCCTCACGCCGTAGGGTCTTTTTTATGCTTTTTCGGCCCTCAGGCCTTCACATATTCCGCTTCTATTTCCTTTGCCCGTTTATACAGGAACCGGTTTGCCGGCACCAGAATGCCGTGCTTTTTCGCCATCTCAATGACCGTCCCCGCAAAAAGGTCCACCTCCGAGGGCTTCCGGTTGATGCGGTCCTGGCCCATGGAGGGTGTGGCCGTCGGATCCAGGGTTCTTTCCAGGTCAAGGCAGAAGTTCAGGTCCGCCTCCGTAAGGGGTATGCCCTCCGCATTTGCCAGCACCTCCACCTCCCGCATGGCGGCCACCAGGGTGCGGTTGGCTTCGTTTTCCTTATCCGTAACCGCATAGGTTTCGTTGTATACCATACACACCTGGTTGATGCCCACGTTCAGCATGAATTTAATCCACATCCGCCGCAGGATATCCGCCTCATGCACGTAGGGCATGCCCGTCCGTTCAAAGAGATCAATCACCCTCTTCAGCGGTTCATCGCTCCGCCCGCCGGATACGCCAACGTGAAGCCTGCCCATCTTTGTATAGGTAAGATCACTTCCGAATTTCATCGCATCCATGCCCTGGGCCACCGTGTCCACCACTTCCGCCTCCGGGAAACGTTCCCTTAGGATCTCTTCCGTGGTAATGCCGTTCATCACGGAAATAATGATCGTATGGGCATCCACCGCATTTCTCATGGTGTCCAGCGCACCTGCAAGCTGCGGGTATTTCACGGCCAGGATAACCAGATCCGAAGGTGCTGCTTCCCGGTCCGATACCACCTTGAACTGCACCGGCCGGCCGTTCACCGTGTATGCATCGCCCGCATGCCTTGCCAGTCTTTCCTCATCCATGATAAAGGTAACGTCCGGCTTTGCGGCGCTTTCCGTAAAAACGGCGCCGTAGAGAAGTCCCAGGGCGCCCATGCCCACGATGGAAACGGTTTCGATTTTATTATCTTTACTGCTCATTGCTCTTTCCTTTATTCTTCCTGCTGCAGCAGGTAAGCCAGGGAATCATATTGTATCATATAGGTAGCGAACCGGATTCCCTTTCCCTTTGTCCGCTCATATACCAGGTACACGCCGGGCCGAATCCGCTCCTCGTACTGCCTCGGCCACAGGGACAGGGAGCTGCCGTTGCCGTAATCCACGTAGATGCCCGGCTCGCCTTCGGAGGGCTCCGGGTTTTCCTCGTACACCTCGGAAAGCACCAGCTTCTTGTACAGAGTGTACAGCTCGTCCTGGGTCAGCTTCCTGGGTTCGCCGCCGTCCAGCATCACGGTGGCGGCGCCGCTTCGGTTGGCCAGGGCGGTGTCCTTGGACAGGTTGTTCATAAAGTCCACATAACGCCGGTGGTGCATAAGTGGCGCAATGATGAACAGGACAACCGAAACCGTGATCACCGCGGCAACGATAATCGTAATCGCTACCCGGGCATTGTCGCTTATGCGCGGTTTTTTTCCTTTTGTTACCTGATCATACAGTCCCATTTTTCTCCTCGTTTACTCCTGTTTTTCGCCTGCATCGTGGAAGGTTGCGGCCACGGGCCTGCTCTTCTTTCCGAAAAGCTCTGTACAGAAAACGTCCATGGTTTCCAGATAGGCCTTCCGGTCGTACATATAGGCCAGCACGTGGGGCGCGCCGGGAACCAGAACCTCGTATTTCGGCCCCCTGCTGAGCCGGTACAGCTCGTCGCCCATTTCCCAGGGAACGAAATCATCTCCCGTACCGTGGACAAACATGGCAGGCAGTGTATTTTCCGCCATGGCCTCCCGGGCGGAGGAGGCTTCCGGATTGAAATGACCGTAAAGCGCCGCGCCAAGCCGGATAAAGGGCCAGGCCAGCTTCGGCTTCACATGGTATTCCCCGCAGACCTTGCAGATGATTTCCTTCGGGCTGGTATAGCCGGAATCGGAAATCAGTCCCTTTACATTTTCCGGCAGGGGAAGGCCTGCTGCCATGCAGACCGTCGCCGCGCCCATGGATACGCCGTGGAGAAGGATTTCCGTATCTTTGCCGAAACGATCGAGGATATAGCCGATCCAGTCCAGGCAGTCATACCGTTCCTTTACCCCGAAGGCAATCACATGTCCGCCGCTGGCATTGTGGGCCCGCTCGTCCACCAGCACCACCGTGTGACCCTTGGCCAGGTGAATCTGTATGCCGGCGGCAAAATCCCGCTCGGCTATCCCGTGCCAGCCGTGCATCAGCAGGGCTACCGGCGCATCCGCCTCCCTCAGGTAGACCTTGGCCGCCAGCCTGACGCCGTCCCGGGCCGTGATATACACCTGTTCATAAGGAATGGCCAGGGTATCGTCAATCAGCCGGTGCATTTCCTTATCCAGGATATCGTATTTCGGGCCCGTGGGCACCCTGTGGGGGTTGTCGGGCACCTTGTTTGCATTGTAAAAGATAATGCGGAAGGTCGCGTAAGCAGCTGCCAGCACAAAGGCCGCAGCCGCACAGACAACGATAATCAGCGCAGTCATTTTGCCGCCTCCTGTCTGCCTTCCGTCAATGAAAGCGCTTTTTCCAGAAAGGCCTTCAGTCCGGGAGCGCCATCCGATACCCGGCCCAGGTTATGATCCCCCAGGGCAATCAGCTTGTTCGTGCCGTGGTAATCGCTGCCCGCCGTGACGTAGAGATTGTATTTCGACGCAAATGCCAGCTGTTCCGCTATAAGCTTCGGCGTAAAGCCGGAATAATAGGCCTCCACGCCCTGCAGGCCGTAGCCCAAGAGCTTTTTCAGCCGCGTCTCCATCTCTTTTCCCAGGATCAGCTCGTCTCCGCTGCCGTAGGCGGGATGGGCCAGCACCGGAATACCCCCGGCGGCCAGGATGCCTGCAATCGCCTCCTCCGGCCGGACGTACACGCCCCGGAACCGGCGTTTGTTGATGTAATCCCTGATGGCCTCGTCCTTGGTCGCTACATAGCCGTACTTCACCAGGAGATTGCCGATGTGGGGCTTGCCCGGATTGTCCATCGCCAGGAGGTTTTCTATCTCCTCCTGCGGGAACACAAAGCCGAATTCACTTTTCAGGAACTCCAGCCTGGCCTCGGTCTTCTGCATCCGGAAGCCGTGGCCTTTTTCCACAACGGACAGAAGCGCCTCCGCCTCCGGGTCATAGCCGTAGCCCAGGATATGGTATTTTCCTTCCTCGTCCTTGCAGGAAAACTCGATGCCGGACAGAAAGAGGGGATCGTTTTCCGTAAGCAGGCCGCGGATTTCGCCGCAGGCCTTGACCGCATCGTGGTCCGTAACGGCAAAAAGCCCGATGCCCGCCTCCTTTACCCGTGACAGAATCTCCGGCGGTGTATCGGTTCCGTCGGAGACTGTGGTATGCATATGCAGATCGATGATTTCCGGTATGGTCATTTTCTTTATTTACACCCTTCCGGCCTGCTGCCGGAATTTACTTTCCATATTTACAGCTCAAATGATTATACACTAAGGTGACTGTTTGCGCCACCCATATTTTTCCGTTGTCAAGGGCAGGCCGAACCGCTATACTGGTATTTACCTGTATAAAAGGAGTAAAACAAGTGGCGGAACACGAAAAGCCCCTGCGGATTCTGGAATATCATATCACCGAAAATGACGACGGCCTCGTCCTGAAGGATTTCCTGAAAAACCGGGTCAAGCTGTCCAAACGGCAGGTCAGCAGCCTCAAATACCGGGAGGACGGCCTGGTGTTAAACGGCGAACCCGTCCGGGTCACCCGGCTTCTTTCCGCCGGCGACGTCCTGAAAATCGGCCTGAAAACCGCCGGCAGCCTCTATCTGGACCACGGCAGCTTCGACCGGCCCCTGGACATTATCTATGAAGACGAGGACCTGCTGGCCGTGAACAAGCCCGCCGGCATGGTCTGCCACCCGTCTCCGGGGCATTACGCGGATTCCCTGGCCAACCAGGCCGCCGCCTACTGCGCCGAAAAGGGGGAGGACTGGACCATCCGTATCTTCGGCCGGCTGGACAAGGATACCTCGGGCATCGTCCTTTTTGCCAAGAATTCCGAGGCGGCAGCCCTTCTGGAAAAGCAGCGGGCCGCAGGGCTTTTCCGGAAAACCTACACGGCCCTTGTGTCCGGCGTTGTTGCGCAGGATGAAGGCTTTGTGGATGTGCCCATCGGAAATGACGAAACCCTCCGGGGAAAGATGAAGGCGGACCCGGAAGGAAAGCCTGCCCGCACCTTCTGGCAGGTACTCTCCCGGGGAAAAGACGCTACCCTGCTTTCCCTTACCCTGGAGCACGGCCGCACCCACCAGATCCGGGTGCACATGGCTTATGCCGGACACCCTCTCATCGGGGATGCCCTCTACGGCGACGGTATCCAGGGAGAAACCCACGCCATGCTCTGCGCCACGTCCCTGGCCTTTTCCCAGCCCTTTACGGAGAAACCGCTCCTGCTGACCGTGCCCTGCCCCTTTACGGTGCCTTCGGCAGAGTAAGCTGCGGATTCCGGCCCCTTATGATATTTTCGGCAGGCTGAATCTCCTATACAGCAAAAAAGGACTTCCCTTCTGGGAAGTCCTTCGCTTTGCGTGCGTTAGAGGATTCGAACCCCCGGCCTTTTGGTCCGTAGCCAAACGCTCTATCCAGCTGAGCTAAACGCACGTGCTTTTTTCAGCAAA
>CADBNF010000069.1 GCA_902796005.1 uncultured Lachnospiraceae bacterium
AAAAAGGAAACCGGCAGTTTTTGTCGTATATAAATATTGCAGGAATATTTCTGCGTGAACCGTTAATCCAACAGTCACAAACGTATACTACACATGACCATCAGAGAAATTAACGAAGAAAGAGAATATAAAGAGTTAAGCCCCTATGCGGCAAAGGCTGCGGAGGCGGTCCGGGACCGGGAAGAGGAGGAGTGCGAGATCCGCACGGCCTACCAGCGGGACCGGGACAGAATCATCCACAGCCGGGCCTTCAGAAGGCTGAAGGACAAAACCCAGGTCTTCCTGACCTTCCAGGGAGATCATTACCGCACAAGGCTTACCCACACCATAGAGGTTTCCCAGATTGCCAGAACCATCGCCCTGGCGCTGAACTTAAACTGCGACCTGGTGGAGGCCATCGCCCTGGGGCATGATCTGGGACACACCCCCTTCGGCCATGAAGGAGAGGGTGTGTTAAATGAAAAATCCTCCTGCGGCTTTGCCCACAACGAACAGTCCGTACGGCTGGTGGAGGTGCTGGAAAAGGAAGGAAAAGGCCTGAATCTGACTGTAGATGTCCGGGAGGGCATGCTGAACCACCGCACCCGCTGCAAGCCGAAAACCCTGGAAGCCCAGGTGGTGCGGCTGTCCGACAAGCTGGCCTATATTCATCACGATATGGACGATTCCAAGGCCTTCGGCATCATTACAGAGGAAGACGTGCCTACAGATATCCGGGAACTTCTTGGAGAAACCTGCACGGAACGGCTGGATGCGCTCATCAAGGACATCATTTACAACAGCATGGACAAACCGGAGGTCATCCAGTCATCGGCATACGCCGAGGCCCTTTACCGGCTCCGGGCGATGATGTTTGAGCGGGTGTACTACGGCGGACCCTTCAAGGAGGAAAATGACAAGGCCCGCAGAATCCTGCAGGAGCTGTATGACTTTTATCATGATCATCCGGAGAAAATGTCCGCGGACTGTGTGAAGCTTCTGGAGCAGGGGGAAAATCCGGACCGGATTGTCTGCGATTATATTTCCGGCATGACGGACCGCTTTGCGGTACGCTGCTTCGAGGAACAGTTCATCCCCATGGGGAGAGGAATTTACTAAAATGCGTTATTCAGATGATTTTATAGAGGAGGTACGGTCCCGGAACAACATCGTGGATGTGGTGGGAGAGGTCGTGCGGCTGACCAGACGGGGCAGCAACTACACCGGTCTGTGTCCTTTTCACAATGAAAAAACGCCTTCCTTCTCCGTCAGTCCGTCCAGGCAGATGTACCACTGCTTCGGCTGCGGCGTATCCGGCGATGTCTTCGGCTTCCTCATGGAATATGAAAATAACAGCTTTACCGAGGCCGTGCAGAGTCTGGCCCAGCGGGCAGGCCTTGCCCTTCCCGTGCAGGATGAGTCGGAGGAGTCGAAAAAAGAGGCCTCCGAGCGCATGGCCCAGCTGAATATCCAGAAGGAGGCGGCCACCTACTTTTACTGGCGGCTGCATACCCCGGCGGGAAAGCAGGCCTACGAATACCTGAAGGGCCGCGGGCTTACGGATGAAACCATCAAGAATTTCGGCCTGGGCTATTCGGACAAGGGCAGAAGCGGGCTCTACCGGTACCTGAAGGAAAAGGGGGCCACAGATGCCCGGCTGAAGGACTCCGGCCTGTTTACCGTGGATGCGAAAACCGGACAGCTGAAGGATAAGTTCTGGAACCGGGTCATGTATCCCATCATGGATGTAAATAAAAGGGTTATCGGCTTCGGCGGCCGGGTGATGGGCGACGGCCAGCCCAAATACATGAATTCACCGGACACGAAGCTTTTCGACAAGAGCCGGAATCTCTTCGGCCTTTACGCGGCCAAATCCTCGCGGAAAAAGAGCTTTATCCTCTGCGAGGGCTACATGGACGTCATTACCATGCACCAGGCCGGCTTTACCCAGGCCGTGGCTTCCCTGGGAACGGCCCTGACCTCCGCCCAGGCGGGCCTTCTTCACCGCTACACCACGGAAGCCCTCCTGCTGTACGACAGCGATGCGGCGGGCAAAAAGGCGGCGGTGCGGGCCCTGGGCATACTAAGAAATGCGGGCATCACCGGGCGCGTGGTCAACCTGCTCCCCTACAAGGACCCGGACGAGCTGATTAACAAGGCCGGCGCGGCGGAGCTGGAAAAGCGGCTGGCCGCGGCGGAAAACGGCTTTCTCTTCGAGGTCCGGATGATGAAGGAGAATTACGACCTGACGGACCCGGCAGGCAAATCCGCCTTTCACCGGGAATGCGCGAAAATGCTTCTGGCATTTCCCGACGAACTCGAGCGGAACAATTACCTGGAAAGCGTGGCCCGGCAGTACAATATCGAATCGGAGGCCTTAAGAAGAGAGGTCGGCAGGCTTTCCCTGAAGGCTCTTTCCGGTTATAAGGAGAATCCCACGCCGGCACAGCCCGTGCAGCGGGAGACAAAGCAGAAGAAGGCGGAAAGGCCCGGATCCTTTGCCGTGGAAAAGCTTCTCCTGACCTGCCTTGCGGTACAGCCGGATCTGCTGGAGCGGACAGAGAAATACGTAACATCCGGGGACTTTCAGGATACGCTCCTTAAAAAGACGGCGGAAAAGGTCTTCCGCGATATCAAAACCGGCGGCTTTGCGCCGCTGACCCTCTTAAACGGCTGCGAGGATCCGGAGGAACGCAGGATTTTATCGGAAATCATCGAGGGAACAGGTGTTCCCGAGGATGCGGCGGCCAGGGCAAAGGAAGCCATACGGCTGGCAGCGGCGGTGAAAAATGCCGCACTGGAAAAGAAAAAGGCAGAGCTTGCGCCGGGAGACCTGGCGGGCCTGCAGACCATACTGGAAGAAAAGAAGAAACTCGACACACTGCAGAACAATATGTCATTTTAGGAGGCAGCATGGAAAACGAAAAAGAAAAATTTATGGAAAAACTCAAAGGCCTTGTGGAACTGGGCAAGAAGAAAAAGAATCTTCTGGAGTACACGGAAATCCTGGACGCGTTCAAGGACATGCCCGTGGACAATGAACGGCTGGACCACGTCCGCCAGTATCTGGAGGGCCAGGGCATCGACGTGCTGCAGATGACCGTGGACGATGCATCCCTGGACAGCATCCTGCTGCTGAAAGATGACGACCTTCCCCTGGACGACAAGGACGATGTGGAAGTGGAGAACCTGGACCTGTCCATCCCCGAGGGCGTATCCGTGGAGGATCCGGTCCGGATGTACTTAAAGGAAATCGGCAAGGTGCCCCTTCTGACAGCGGAAGAGGAAATCGACCTGGCCAGAAGGATGGAAGAGGGGGACGAGGAGGCCAAAAAACGTCTCGCCGAGGCCAACCTTCGTCTGGTTGTCTCCATCGCAAAGCGGTATGTGGGCCGCGGCATGCTTTTCCTTGACCTGATCCAGGAGGGCAACCTGGGCCTGATTAAGGCCGTGGAGAAATTCGATTACCGCAAGGGCTACAAATTCTCCACCTACGCTACCTGGTGGATCCGCCAGGCCATTACCAGGGCCATCGCGGACCAGGCCAGGACCATCCGTATCCCCGTGCATATGGTGGAAACCATCAACAAGCTGATCCGGGTATCCCGTCAGCTGCTGCAGGATTACGGCCGTGAGCCTACCCCGGAGGAAATCGCCGACAAGATGGAGCTTTCCGTGGAAAGAGTACGGGAGATCCTGAAGATTTCCCAGGAGCCCGTTTCCCTGGAAACCCCCATCGGTGAAGAGGAAGACAGCCATCTGGGCGATTTCATCCAGGATGAAAATGTGCCCGTGCCGGCGGAAGCCGCTGCATTTACCATGCTCAGGGAACAGCTGGAGGAGGTGCTGGATACCCTTACTCCCAGGGAGCAGAAGGTGCTTCGCCTGCGTTTCGGTCTGGACGACGGCCGTGCCAGGACCCTCGAGGAGGTTGGCAGAGAGTTCAACGTTACCCGTGAGCGTATCAGGCAGATTGAGGCGAAGGCATTAAGGAAGCTGCGTCACCCTTCAAGAAGCCGCAAACTGCGGGATTATCTGGAATGATGCCGCCGTTGTCCGGGCGGCTGCGGCTGATAACGGAAATGGTACCCGCCTGCGGCACCTGCGCGGACGTGGGCTGCGACCACGGCTATGCGATCATTTCCCTGATGCTTTCGGGGAAGGTTAAAAAGGGCATCGCCATGGACGTGCGGCCGGGACCTTTGGCCGCTGCCCGGGAAAACACTGAAAAATACGGCCTTGCGGAAAAGCTTGACCTGCGGCTTTCCGACGGGCTGGCTTCTCTTTCTCCCTGTGAGGCCGACTGTGTGGTGATTGCCGGCATGGGCGGCCCCCTGACGGTAAAAATCCTTACAGAGGGCAAAGACCGGCTTTCCCCGGAAACGGTCCTGGTCCTCGAACCCCAGTCGGATAAGGAAAAAGTGCGCCGGTGGCTGGAGGAGGAGGGCTTCCTTCAGGAAAAGGAGGTCTACCTGGAAGAGGAGGGCAAGGTCTACTCCGTGATACTGGCCGTAAAATCATCCGAAAAGCAGGAAAAACTCACCCCCGCCCAGCTGGCCTTCGGGCCTTACGCCCTGGCCGCAAAGGATCCGGTGCTGAAAGAGGCACTGAAAGACAGACTCAGGCTTATCCGGAATCTTAAAGGTAAGCTTGCCGAGGCGGCTACAGAGAAGGCTGCTGCCAGGCTTTCTGAGCTTAACGGGGAAGAAAGGAACATTATGGAAGCGCTTTCTTATTATAAAGAAGAAATCATCCTGGCCTCCGCCTCCCCCAGAAGAAAACAGCTTCTGGAAACCGCGGGCTTTGCGGTAAGGGTACAGGCTTCGGATGCGGATGAAAGCGTAGTGCATACGGCAGACCCGGCGGATATGGTCTGCCGCCTCTCCCGCATCAAATGCGAAAGCGTGGCGGAGACCGTATCGGAGGGCATTGTCCTCGGCGCGGATACGGTGGTGGCCCTGGACGGGGAAATCCTCGGGAAGCCGAAGGATGAAAAGGATGCCGAACGGATGCTTTCCCACCTTTCCGGGAAGAACCACCAGGTTTATACCGGCGTCACCCTTATCCACAGGGAAAACGGGGAAACAGCAGCTGCCGATACCTTTTATGAAAAAACGGAGGTCTTCGTTGCGCCTCTTTCAGAAGAGGAGATAGAAGACTATATAGCCGGCGGCGAGCCTTTTGACAAGGCGGGCGCCTACGGCATCCAGGGCGGCTTTTCCCGGTACGTGACAGGCATCACCGGGGATTACGCCAATGTGGTGGGCCTGCCGGTGGCGGCGGTGTACCGCCACTTAAAGGAACTGGGAAAGAAAGCATAACCTTAAGCCTTTTGGTTTGACACCGGAAGACAAAACAGGTACAATAGGTCACGCAGCCAGGGTATGTAATCGCGGCCGGAACATTTGTTCCGGGTGAGGAAAGTCCGGGCTTCACAGGGCAGGATGCCGGATAACGTCCGGCGGGGGCAACCCCAGGACCAGTGCAGCAGAAAATTACCGCCCGCAAGGGTAAGGGTGAAAAGGCAGTGTAAGAGACTACCGCCGTCCTGGTAACAGTACGGGCAGATGTAAACTCCATCCGAAGCAAGGCCAAACAGGGGACGATGCGGCGGCCCGTCGCGTCTCCGGGTAGGTCGCTTGAGGCTGCAGGCAACTGCAGTCCTAGACAGATGATTACACACGACAGAACCCGGCTTATCGCCCTGACTGCTGTCCTAAGGGTGTACCGGCTTTGCCGGGCATCCCTTAGGATGTTTTTTGATAACAGATAGTGTTTTACGGAGGCATTTATGGAAGATACCTTTACCTTAAGCGACGCGCTGTATTATCATTTTGTATCCGAAGGCCTGGCGGAGGATTTCGCCAATTACCTGACCAAATCCTTTGTGGGGTATCCCTACCTGATTGAGGATTTCCTGGAGAAGACGAAAACCTTTGACGAGGAATTCCTGAAAACAGAAGGGTATTCGCCCATTTCCTACGATATGGCTTCATTGATGTGCGATCTTTTCCTTGCCCGGCTGAATGCCTCCGTTACCATGCGGGAGGGCAGGGGCAAAGAGGAATTCCTGGCCTGGAGCCTGGATACCATTGCCGACATCGTGGACCTTTTCGCAGAGAAATACGATACGGTGTATGAGAACTATTTCACGAAGATGAACGTCATCCCAGACTTCAAGGCGAAATTCCTCAAATACATCATCAATTCCGCGGCGGCCTGCTTTGCCATCGAATGCCGGGGAAGGCTGATGTCCATGGATGACAAGGCCAGAAGCATCCGGGATATCGAGGACCCGGAGAAGAAATCCGCGGTCATCGACGAGGCCCTGGAGGTGGCAAAGCTGTTTGCAGCCAATCCGAACCGTTTTATCTGCGGCGCGGATTTTGCGGCGGCGATAGAAGACAAGGTGTGAATAAACGCAACGGCGAAAAACTATACAGGAGAAGAAAACAATGGGATTAAATGATTTTGATACCGTAGCGCTTGATGAAGAGCGCAATGCCCTGGCCATCATTGACCAGACCAAGCTTCCCGGTGAGCTGGAGATGCTTTACCTGACCACCCAGAAGGAGATATGGAACGCGATTTACCTGCTGCAGGTCCGCGGTGCGCCCGCCATCGGCGTGGCAGCAGGCATCGGCATTTATCTTGCGGCCAGGGAGATTCAGACCGACGACTACGATGAATTCCTGAAGGAATTCCGCAAGGCCAAGGATTACCTGGATTCCGCCAGACCCACGGCCGTGAACCTGTCCTGGGCCCTGAACCGGCAGGAGCAGGTGGTACTGAACCACAAGGGCTGCTCCGTACCGGAAATCGTGGAAGCGCTGCACCAGGAAGCCATTAAAATCCGTGACGAGGACGTCGCGGTGTGCAAAGCCATCGGCGAATTCGGCCTGACCCTCGTCAAGCCCGGCGACGGCCTTTTGACCCACTGCAACGCAGGCAGGCTCTGCGCCGTGAAATACGGTACCGCCACCGCGCCCATGTACCTGGGCCATGAGAGAGGCTACAACTTCAAGGTGTTCTCCGACGAGACCAGACCCCTGCTCCAGGGTGCCAGACTGACCTCCTTCGAGCTGAAGGAAGCGGGCATCGACGTGACGGTTATCTGCGACAACATGTCCGCCACCGTGATGCGCAACGGCTGGGTACAGGCTGTTTTCGTAGGCTGTGACCGGGTAGCTGCCAACGGCGATACCGCCAACAAGATCGGTACCTCCATGGTGGCCATGGCGGCGAAGCGCTACGGCGTGCCCTTCTATATCTGCGCGCCTACCGCCACCATCGACATGAAGACTCGCACCGGCGCTGACATTAAGATAGAAGAAAGAAAGCCGGAAGAGGTTACGGAGATGTGGTATGCGAAGCGCATGGCACCCGAGGGCGTGAAGGTGTTCAACCCCGCCTTTGACGTGACGGACAACGACCTCATCACCGGCATCATCACGGAGTACGGCATTGCCCGCGCACCCTATAAGGAAGCCTTTGAGGAGATTTTCCGCAAGAAGGCGGAAAACCCCATCCTGTAAAGCGGTCAGTATCTGCAAGGAGGACTTTGTATGGATATCAATGCGATTTTAAAGGAAATTGACGGTTATTTCGGCGAAGGCCGGCCGGAGGAAGCGGACAGGAAGCTGCAGGAGTATCTGGCCCAGGCGAAAAAGGAAAACCGGCCGGATATCCAGCTTTCCCTCATCAATGAAATCATCGGCATGTACCGGGTAACCTCCCGGGCGAAGGAGGCCTACCAATACACGGTGGAGGGCCTGACCCTTATCGTGGAGAACCACTGGGAAGGCACCCTGTCCCACGGAACCACGCTTTTAAACGGAGCGACGGCCCTGCGGGCGGCGGGAGAGTCGGAGAAGGCGGCGGAATTTTACGCCGAGGCTGCTGAAATCTACGCGGCGAACCCGAATGTTCCGGGAGACTATCTGGCAGGGCTTTACACCAACATCAGCCAGATTTTCCAGGAGAAGGGGGAGCATGAAGAAACCCTTTCCTACCTGAACCGGGCGGAGGCCATTCTGGAAAAGATGCCTGCCAAGGGCAATGAGCTGGCCACGGTGCGCTTCGACGCGGTGAATTCCCTGGCGGCCCTGGGACGTTTCGACGAAGCGGAAGAGAAGATGAACCAGGCCCTTTCCTATTATGAGAACAACCTGGACAAACACGAAGGGCATTACGGCACGGCCCTGCTTACCGCCGGCAACCTGGCCTTTACCAGGAAAGACTACAAAAAGGCCATGGATTACTATCAGAAGGCGAAGGAAGTGACCCTGCATTATTACGGGGAAAACGACGCCTACCGGGTCATTCTGAAGAACATCGAAAGCTGTTCCGAGTACATTAAATAAGTAAAAATCATATAGAAAATCTGCTTGACACAGGATCTGCCTCATGTTATATTAAGTCGTACGACGTGAGGCAGGTCTTTTTTTTTGTGTGCATAAGTCTGAGTGGAAAGGGAAGTCAGATTTGTGCCTGCACAAAAATCTGACTGGACTTTACAGTCGACAACAGACATGAGGACGGTCCTGCGAAGCAGGAGTAAAGTCCGAATGGCTGTTGCACATGGCGGGAGTGCGAAGCACGCAGCCATGTGCGGACTTATGTACTCTAACAGGTGTATTTGGGGAATACACATTATTTAAAACATCTCGGAGGTGAGAACATGCGTGTCAAGATTACACTGGCCTGTACTGAATGCAAGCAGCGCAACTACAACATGACCAAGGAAAAGAAGAATCATCCTGACAGAATGGAAACCAGCAAGTACTGCAGATTCTGCAAGAAGCACACCATGCATAAGGAAACCAAATAATCAGTCGAGGAAATAGTATGCCAGACAATGCGAATGCGGCAAATAAGCCGGAAAAGAAGGAAAAAACCGGCTTCTTCAAGCGTCTGAAATCCGAGTTCAAGAAGGTCCAGTGGACCGACCGGAAGACGCTGGTGAAGCAGACGATAGCGGTTATTGTCATCAGTATTATCCTCTGCATCATTATCACGCTGGTGGACAGCGGCGCACTGAAGCTCCTTGAGCTTATCGTATAATCACAGGAACAGGTGTTTACATGGCAGACGCAAAATGGTACGTAGTCCATACATATTCAGGCTATGAGAACAAAGTCAAAGCCAATATTGAAAAGACTATCGAAAACAGGCATCTGGAAGACCTGATTCTTGAGGTCCTCGTTCCCATGGAGGACGTGACCGAGATGAAGAACGGTGCGAAAAAGCAGGTTTCCCGGAAGCTGTTTCCCGGTTATGTGCTTGTGAATATGGTCATGACGGATGATACCTGGTATGTGGTCCGTAACACCCGGGGTGTGACGGGCTTTGTAGGTCCGGGATCCAAGCCCGTACCCTTAACGGAACGAGAGATTCTCGCGCTTTCCGGTGAGGCCGCCGTTGAAAAGGTAAAGATTGACCTGAGTGTCGGCGACCAGGTTGTGGTTACTGCAGGCGCCTGGGAGGATACCGCAGGTGTGGTTTCCGCCGTTAACCAGGCAAAACAGACAGTAACCATTCAGGTTGAGCTCTTCGGCAGAGAGACGCCGGTGGAGATCAGCTTTAAAGATGTAAAAAAAGTCGGTTAATACCGCTTTTTTGACCGGAGAGGTTCTCCGGGCTGTGGGAGGGATATTCCCGCAATTACCACTTTATTTATGGAGGTGCCGAAATGGCAAAAAAAGTTACCGGTTATGTAAAACTGCAGATTCCGGCAGGCAAAGCGACTCCTGCTCCGCCTGTAGGTCCTGCCCTTGGTCAGCACGGTGTTAACATCGTACAGTTCACCAAGGAGTTCAATGCCCGTACCGCTGAGATGGGCGACACCATTATCCCCGTAATTATCACAGTTTACGCGGACAGAAGCTTCACCTTTATCACCAAGACGCCGCCCGCAGCCGTTCTGCTGAAGAAGGCCTGCAACCTGAAGTCCGGTTCCGGCGTTCCCAACAAGACCAAGGTTGCCACAATCTCCAAGGACAAGGTTCGTGAGATTGCCGAGACCAAGATGCCTGACTTAAACGCTGCTTCCGTAGAAGCGGCCATGAGCATGATCGCCGGCACTGCCCGCAGCATGGGCATTGTTGTGGAAGACTGAGGAAGGAGGGCAAAGACAGATGAAACGCGGAAAGAGATATAAAGAAGCGGCCAAGGAAGTAGATCGTAACAAGCTTTATGATCCCGAAGAGGCAATTGCCCTCGTAAAGAAGATTTCTTCCGTTAAATTTGATGAAACCGTAGAAGTACACATTCGTACAGGCTGTGACGGCCGTCATGCGGATCAGCAGGTTCGTGGCGCCGTTGTTCTGCCCCACGGCACCGGCAAGACCGTTCGTGTTCTGGTATTTGCCAAGGGCGCGAAGATTGACGAAGCCCAGGCTGCCGGCGCTGACTATGTAGGCGGCGAAGAGCTGGTTCCCAGAATCCAGAAGGAAGGCTGGCTCGATTTCGACGTTGTAGTTGCCACCCCCGATATGATGGGTATCGTAGGTCGTCTCGGACGTATCCTCGGACCGAAAGGCCTTATGCCCAACCCCAAATCCGGTACCGTTACCATGGACATAGCCAAGGCTATTGCCGATATCAAAGCCGGTAAGGTAGAATATCGTCTGGACAAGACCAACATCATCCATGTTCCGGTGGGCAAATGCTCCTTTACCGAGGAACAGCTCAAGGACAACTTCGACACCCTGATGGGTGCCATCAACAAAGCAAGACCTGCTGCATTAAAGGGTACCTACCTGAAGAATGTGGCACTTGCCAGCACTATGGGCCCCGGCATTAAGGTTAACACCTTAAAGCTTGCTTAATGTGGCCTTTGGCACTTGCATTTTCGAAATGCAGGTGCTATAGTGTTCATGTTATATGTAACTGTAGTGAAGAGTGGGCGTTCCGTCCACTCTTCTTTCGTGAAAAATGTTAAGGAGGGTCTGCATTTTTGAGCAGAAAGGAAACCTACGAAGCCAAAGCTTCAGAACTGATTGCCCCTGTTCTGGAGGAAAACGGGCTGGAACTGTGGGACATGGAATATGTCAGGGAAGGCAGCGACATGATCCTTCGGGCCTATATCGATAAGCCGGAGGGCGTCGGCATCAACGACTGCGAGACGGTAAGCAGGGCATTTTCCGACCTGCTGGACAAGGAGGATTTTATCCCCGATGCCTATATTCTGGAGGTGAGCTCCCCGGGGATTGACCGTATCCTGAAGAAGGACTGGCACCTGGCCCGCTATACGGGAGAAGACGTGGACGTGCATACCTTCAAGCCGGTAAACGGAGAAAGAAGCTTTGTGGGCACCCTCACGGCATTTGACGAGAACACACTGAAAATAACCGCCGATGACGGCGATGAGATAGAATTCGACAGAAAAAACATAGCCAGGATTCGTCTCTACGTAGCCTGGTAAAGGAGGAATTGGAAAAGAGATGAGCGCTGAACTGAAAGAAGCCATTGAGCTTCTTGAGAAAGAGAAGGGAATAAGCAAGGAGGCTCTTCTGGAGGGCATTGAACAGTCACTGCTGCAGGCCTGCAAGAACCATTTCGGCAAAGCCGACAATGTGGTGGTGTCCATTGACCCGGAGACCTGCGATTATTCCGTATATGCAGAAAAAACCGTTGTTGAGGAGGTTGAAGACCCGGTGCTTCAGCTGTCCCTCCTGCAGGCCAGGATGATTGACGACCGTTATGATCTGGGTGATGTGGTAAAAATTCCCATCCAGTCCAGGGAATTCGGCCGTATCGCCACCCAGAACGCGAAGAATGTTATTCTGCAGAAGATTCGTGAGGAAGAAAGACGTTCCCTGTACAACCGGTATTTCGAGCGGGAGCATGACGTGGTGACCGGCGTGGTCCAGAGAGCGATGGGCAAGAACCTGTCCATCAACCTGGGCAAGGTGGACGCCCTGCTGACTGAATCCGAGATGGTGCCCGGTGAGGTGTTAAAGCCCAGAGACAGGGTAAAGGTATACGTCCTTGAGGTCAAGGATTCCCCGAAGGGACCCAGGATCCTGGTATCCCGCAGCCATCCCGAGCTTATACGCAGACTCTTCGAGAACGAGGTTTCCGAGATTGCGGACGGCACCATCGAGATTATGTCCATTGCCCGTGAGGCCGGCTCCCGGACCAAGATTGCGGTCAGGAGCAACGATCCGGATGTGGATCCGGTAGGCGCCTGCGTAGGCCTGAACGGCATCCGCGTGAATTCCGTGGTTGACGAGCTGGGCGGCGAAAAGGTGGACATTATCAACTGGGATGAAAACCCGGCCATTCTTATTGAAAATGCCCTTTCCCCGGCCAAGGTCATTACCGTACTGGCAGACCCCGAGGATCGGATCGCGATTGTTATCGTACCTGATTTCCAGCTGTCCCTGGCCATCGGCAAGGAAGGCCAGAACGTACGGCTTGCGGCCAAGCTGACCGGATTCAAGATTGACATCAAGTCCGAGACCCAGGCCCAGGAAGCCGGACTCTTCGACGAGTATTACGAGGATGAGGAATACGAAGAAGAGGAAGAGGAGTACGAAGAGGCTGAGGAAGCTGAGGATGCGGAAGAGTCCGCAGACGGAGTAGACGATGAAGACGGAGAAGAAAACGAGTAGAACCTGCTGCGGCTGCGGCGGGATCTTCGAGAAGAGAGAGCTGATCCGGATCGTCCGGACGCCGGAAGGCGAGGTAAAATGGGATCCTTCGGGAAGGGCCAATGGAAGAGGCGCCTACCTGTGCAGAAAACCGGAATGCCTGGCGAAGGCGAAGAAGAACAAACGGCTGGCATCTTCTCTGAAGGCTTCCCTGTCTGAGGAAATATTTGATACATTATCCCGGGAGCTTGAACAGTATGGACAGTAATAAGCTGCTTTCCCTGCTGGGCCTGGCCCAGAAGGCGGGAAAGGTGAAAAGCGGAGAGTTTTCCACGGAAAGCGAAATCAAGGCGGGTAAAGCCCGGCTTGTCCTCCTCTCCGAAGAGGCTTCTGAAAATACCCTGAAGAAATTTCGTGATATGTGCAGCTACCGCGGCGTACCCATGCATGTGCTTCCTGTCAGCAAGGATGAGCTGGGAAGGCATATCGGCAAGGCGATGCGCACCAGCTGCGCGGTATCGGATGCGGGATTTGCCGGGGCGATGCTGAAGCTTCTGGAAACGGATGGAAGTACGGAAAAGCCACGAAAAACCAAAAAATACGATGAACAGGTCAGGTAAATATGGCAGAAGAAAATAAAGAGAATTTAAAAGAAAACGGTGAGGCGCCTGCCAAAGGGGCCCCGAAGAAGAAAAAATTTATCCAGATATTCCGGCCCCAGAATGCAACAAGCCAGGAGGCCAGAAATTATACCAAGACCGGACAGACCAAGCAGGCCCAGGCGGACAAGGCCAGGAAGGCAGCCGCCAAGACGAAGCCTGCCGAAAAGCCGGTGAAGAAGACCACAGCGCCGAAGGCGGAGACGCCGGCAGCCGAGGTAAAACCCGCAGCGGAAGTAAAGCCCGCCGCTGAGGTGAAACCGGCGGCCGAGGTGAAGCCCGCGGCTGAAGTAAAACCGGCAGCGGAGGTTAAGCCCGCAGCTGAGGTGAAGCCTGCGGCTGAAGTGAAGGCAGAGCCCGCAGCAAAGCCTGCAGCGGAAGCGAAGGCGGAGCCCGCAGCAAAGCCAGCCGTGGAAGCAAAGCCTGCAGCAGAAGCGAAACCGGCAGCTGAAAAGCCTGCAGCCGAGGAAAAGCCGGCAGCGGAAGCAAAGCCCGCGGCAGCGGCCCAGGCAGAAGAGCCGAAGAAACCCGCCAGACCCGCAGGGGAGAGAGCACCGAGAAGCGCTGACGGGGAAAGACCCGCAAGATCTGCCCGTCCGGCAGCCGGCCAGGAAAGAAGACCTGCGAGAACCACAGAAGGCGGTGAGCGTCCGGCCAGAAGGCCCGCAGGGGAGAGGAGCGGCGACCAGCCCAGAAGGAATCCCGCCGACAGGCCTGCCCGCACCGGTGAAAGAACCGGCGCGCCTCGTACCGGGGATCGTCCTGCCCGTCCGGCAGGCACCCAGAACCGTACCGGCAGACCGGAAGGCTCCAGAACGGATCGTCCCGCAAGACCCTATTCCGACAGGAACGGTGCGCCCCGGACCCAGGGAGATCGTCCGGCCAGACCCGGCAGCGGCTTCGGGGACAGAAGACCCAGGCCCTTTGCCGGCAAGGACGAGGAGGGCAGTACCCAGAACCGTGCCAGAGGCACCCGTACCGATGCTGGCAGAAAGCCGGCAGCGGTAGCATCCGGCGACATGGGTATCAAGAAACCCTCCAGAGATACCAGCCACAAGGACAAGGATAAGAGCAAGGACTCCTTAAGGGAGAACAAGTATACGGAGGACAGAAGAGGCGGACGTCCAGGACAGGGAAAAAAGAATACGCCCAGCCAGCTGCCCAAGGCACTGCAGAAGCATACCCACAAGGCACCGGAGAAGAAGGAAGAAACCATCAGGGAGATCCAGATTCCCGAAAAGCTTACCGTGCGGGAGCTTGCGGAGGCCATGAAGATGCAGCCTGCCGTCCTCATCAAGAAGCTCTTCCTGGAGGGCAACATTGTTACCATGAACTCGGAGCTGGACTACGACAAGGCCTCCGAAATCGCGCTTTCCTACGACATCATCGCCATGCCCGAGGAGAAGGAAGACGTTATTGCCGAGCTTTTGAAGGAGAACGAGGAGAGCGAAGACGAGATGGTTACCCGTCCGCCTGTCGTCTGTGTCATGGGTCACGTTGACCACGGCAAAACCTCCCTTCTGGATGCAATCCGGGATTCCCATGTAACCGACAGGGAAGCCGGCGGCATTACTCAGCATATCGGCGCGTATGTAGTGAACGTGAACGGCCAGAAGATTACCTTCCTGGATACCCCCGGCCACGAGGCCTTTACGGCCATGCGTATGCGAGGCGCGAATTCCACCGATATCGCCATCCTGGTGGTGGCTGCGGACGACGGCGTTATGCCCCAGACCGTGGAAGCCATCAACCATGCCAAGGCGGCCGGCGTGGAAATCATCGTCGCCATCAACAAGATTGATAAGCCCGGCGCAAATATTGACCGGGTGAAGCAGGAGCTTGCCCAGCACGATCTGACCCCCGAAGACTGGGGCGGTTCCACGGTTATGGTTCCGGTTTCCGCCAGAACCAGGGAAGGCCTGGACGAACTCCTTGATATGATCCTTCTGACTGCCGAGGTGATGGAGCTGAAATCCAATCCGAACCGGAAGGCCAGAGGCCTTGTCCTGGAAGCAAAGCTGGACAAGGGCAAAGGCCCGGTAGCCAACGTTCTTATCCAGAAGGGTACCCTGCATGTGGGCGATTACATCGCTGCAGGCGCCTGCTCCGGCAAGGTCCGGGCCATGATGGACGAGAATTCCCGCAAGGTCACCAGCGCAGGTCCCTCCACCCCCGTGGAGATTCTTGGCCTGTCCGACGTACCCCATGCGGGCGAAATCCTGGTATCTCTGGATTCCGACAAGGAGGCCAAGAACTTTGCAGCCACCTTCGAATCCGAGAACAGGAACCGGCTGCTTGAGGATACCAAGACCAGGATGTCCCTGGATGATCTGTTCAGCCAGATCCAGCAGGGCAGCCTGAAGGAACTGAACCTGATTGTCAAGGCGGACGTACAGGGCTCCGTGGAAGCGGTTGTCCAGTCCATGCTGAAGCTGTCCAATGACGAAGTGACGGTGAAGGTTATCCACAGCGGCGCCGGCGCCATCAACGAATCCGACGTATCCCTGGCTGCGGCAGGCAACGCCATCATTATCGGCTTCAACGTGAAGCCCGAGGCCACTGCCAAGGCAACCGCGGAGCAGGAGAACGTGGACATCCGTCTGTACAGGGTTATCTACGATGCCATCAACGACGTGGAACACGCCATGAAGGGCATGCTGGATCCGGTATACGAGGAGAAGGTCATCGGCCATGCGGAGATCCGCCAGGTCTTCAAGGCCTCCGGCGTGGGCAACATCGCCGGCAGCTACGTTCTGGACGGTACCCTGCAGAGAAACTGCAAGGTAAGGATTACCAGAGAAGGCACCCAGATCTACGAAGGCCCGCTGGCATCCCTGAAGAGATTCAAGGACGACGTGAAGGAAGTCAGATCCGGCTTCGAATGCGGCCTTGTCTTCGAAGGCTTCAACGATATTGCCGAGCTGGATCAGATCGAGGCCTACATTATGGTTGAGGTGGAAAGGTGAGAAAACACAGCATCAAGCACACCCGCTTAAACGGCGAGGTGATGAAAGAGATAAGCAGCATCATCCGTACGGAGATCAAGGACCCCAGAGTGGGGAACATGACCTCCGTGACGGCGGTGGACTGCGCCACGGACTTGAAGACCTGCAAGGTCTACATCAGCGTGCTGGGGGATGAAGAAGCCCTGGTACGCACCGTGGATGCCCTGAAGAACGCAGAGGGCTTCATAAGGAGTCGTCTGGCCTCGGGACTGAATTTAAGGAACACACCCTCCCTTATCTTTATTGCCGATGATTCCATCGAATACGGGGTGAGAATGTCCGGCGTTATCGACAGGGTAATCGACGCAGACGAAAAGGCCGCAGCTGCCCGTCCGGAAGAAGAGGAAGATGCGGATGAAGAGGATTGAGGATTATCTTGAGGGAGTAAAAACCGCAGCCATCGCCGGACACGTGAACCCGGACGGTGACTGCGTAGGCTCCTGCCTGGGGGTAAAGAATTATCTTGCGGATAATTATCCCGATATACAGGCGGATGTCTACATGACCGGGATGAAGGATATTTTCCGGTATATCCGGTATTCCGATGCGGTGCTGGAAAAGGCAGAGGAGGGAAAGGTCTATGATCTCCTCATTCTCTGTGACATCAGCAGCCGGGACCGGATCAATGTGGCGGGTCCCCTGGTGGATACGGCGAAGGCCACCCTCTGCCTGGATCATCACAAAACCAATACCGGCGGCTATACCTGGTTTTACAATTTTCCGGAGGCCAGCTCCGCCTCTGAGGTTATCTACGGCTTTCTGGATCCGGAAAAGATTTCCTGCGCCTGCGCGGAGGCCCTGTATACGGGCATCGTGCACGATACGGGGGTATTCCAGTATTCCAACACCTCCGGCCATACCATGGAGGTGGCCGGCGCCCTGATGGAAAAGGGTGTGGATTTTACCCACATTATCGACCGGACATTTTTTGAAAAAACATTTGTTCAGAGAAAAATTCTGGGAAGAGTCATGGAAAATGCGGTACTGCACCTGGACGGCCGGGTGATTTCCGGCGTGGTAACCCTGGCGGACCGCAAATCCTGCGGGGCAGGCGCCGGGGATACGGAGGGCATTGCCTCCGAGCTGCGCAGCACCAAAGGTGTGGAGACGGCGGTTTTCCTGTACCAGATGGACAGCAGCCATTTCAAGGTTTCCCTGCGTTCCCAGGATATCGTGGACGTCAGCCTAATCTGCTCCGAATTCGGCGGCGGAGGCCATACCCGTGCCGCAGGCTGCACAATCGAGGGCAGCAGCCCGGAAGCAATCGTGGAACAGCTGGTTTCCCGCATACAGAAGCAGCTGGAGGCATAAGGATGAACGGCGTACTGAATATTTACAAAGAAAAAGGGTATACCAGCCATGACGTGGTGGCGGTGCTGCGGAAGATTTTCAAGCAGAAGCGCATCGGCCATTGCGGTACCCTGGACCCTGCTGCAGAAGGCGTGCTTCCCGTATGCCTGGGCAGGGCCACAAGGCTGGTGGACGAAATCAGCGAAGGCACGAAAACCTACCGGGCCGTACTGCTCCTGGGTGTGGAAACCGACACCTACGATATGGAGGGGCAGATACTTTCCGAAAAGAACGTGCAGCTGAACTTTTCCGAGGTCTGCGACTGCATCTACTCCTTCCGGGGAGAGGTGATGCAGGTGCCGCCCATGTATTCCGCCAGAAAGGTGAACGGGCAGAAGCTCTACGATCTGGCCAGGAAGGGCGTGGAGGTGGAAAGACAGGCGGTGCCGGTGCATTTCCACCGGCTGGAAATCATGAAGTATGATTTTCCCGAGATTACCCTGGAGATAACCTGCTCCAAGGGAACCTACATCCGGTCCCTCTGCCACGATATCGGCGAAAAGCTGGGCTGCGGCGGCTGCATGAAGAGCCTGCTGCGCACCCGGGTGGGCAGATTTGACATGGAGGATGCGGTGCGGCTTTCCGAGGTGAAGGTGTTTGCCGAGATGGGGAGACTGCAGGAGATTCTGACCACCATTCCGGATCTCTTCCCGGCCCTTCCCCGGGTGAAAACCGTTTCCGGCTGTGACCGGCTGGCGGAGAACGGGAATATTCTTTCCATGGACTGCTTTGAAAGCCAGGGCATTTCCGAGGAGGAGAACAGGCTGATCGTCTATGATTCCGAGGGCCGTTTAATCGGCCTGTACCGGAGGAAGGAGCAAAGAGACGAATTCCTTCCGGATAAAATGCTGCTCGAGGATTAAGATTTGCGATATATTAATGATGTAAATGCAATCAATCAGGAAAAACATACGGCGGTGACGCTGGGCAAGTTTGACGGGATTCACAAGGGCCACAGAAAGCTGCTGACCCTGCTGGGAAAGCTGGCGGAGGAGGAGCAGCTGGAGAAGGCTGTGTTTACCTTCAATATTTCTCCCCAGGCCAGAATCAGCCACAGGAAATACCGCACGCTCCTGACAAATGAGGAACGCCGGGCCATGCTTGAAGAAATGGGCATGGACCTTCTGGTGGAATGCCGCTTCAACGATGCCATGCGCAACATGGAGGCGGAGAATTTCATCCGGAAAATCATCGTGGAAGGCCTGAAGGCGAAGGTTGTGGTGGCCGGAACGGATTTCTGCTTCGGCAAGGACAGAAGGGGAAATGGCGAAATGCTCCTTAAGATGGGAAAAGAGCTTGGCTTTGAAACCTATATCCTGGAAAAGGAGACGGCGGACGGCCATGAAATCAGCAGCACCTATATCCGGGAAAAGCTGGAGGCAGGTGAGATGGATACGGTGAACCGGCTGCTGACCTACGATTTCTTCGTAACCGGACCGGTGCTGCACGGCGCGGCCCTGGGCAGAAAGCTGGGCTTTCCCACCATCAACCAGATTCCGCCGGACGAGAAGCTGCTTCCGCCCAAAGGTGTGTATAAAAGCCGTACGGAGATCGACGGCCACGTGTACGAATCCGTGACCAATATCGGGACGAAGCCCACGGTGGACGGTTCCTTTATGGGAGTGGAGACCTATATTTTCGATTTTGACGAGAATGTCTACGGTAAGGAGGCGAAGGTATACCTTCTGGAGCATACCCGTCCGGAGATGAAATTTTCCTCTCTGGAGGAGCTGACGGCCCAGCTGCGGATCGATTCCGGAGATCGGCTGAAAGAACCTGTACTGGATTAAAAAAACGAGGCGAAACGCCTCGTTTTTTTATATGCCGGAAGCCAGCCTTAAAGCTTGAAGATGAGGGTGGCTATCCGGAAATAGATAATAATCGTACAGCAGTCCACGATGGTGGTAATAAGCGGAGAGGCCATGAGGGCCGGATCCAGCTTCAGCTTGGTGGCCAGTATCGGCATGGAGCAGCCGATGAGCTTTGCGATGATAATGGCCGCCACAAGGGCCAGGCTGGTGACCAGGGCGATAACCGGCTGACGGTACATGATAAGGACGCGGACCGCATTGACCGCAGCCAGGATAATGCCGATTATCAGCGAAACCCGGAACTCCTTGAAGACAACCCGGTAGTAGTCCTTTACCTCAATCTGCTCCAGGGCAAGGCCGCGCACAATCAGCGTGGAAGCCTGGTTGCCGCAGTTGCCGCCGGTATCCATCAGCATGGGGATGAAGGCCACAAGGATGGGAATCGTCTGGAAAGCCGCCTCGTAATGGGAAAGAATCATGCCCGTAAAGGTGGCGGAAAGCATAAGGATAAGCAGCCAGGGAATCCGGTTCTTCACATGCTGGAGAACCGAGGTGTCGAAGTAGGTCTTGTCCGAGGGCGTCATGGCGCTCATGATGGACAGGTCCTCCGTGACCTCATCCTGCAGGACATCGATAGCGTCGTCTACGGTGACGATACCGACCATCAGGCCTTCCTGGTCCAGAACCGGGATAGCCAGCAAGTCGTATTCGGAAATCAGGTGGGCGGCTTCTTCCTTGTCCGCATGGGTGGAAACGGAAACGATCTCGCTTTCCTGGTCCATGATTTCTTCCATGGTGGTTTCCCGGTCCTCGGTAAGAAGGTCCTTGGCGGTAACGATACCGACCAGCTTCCGGTTGTCCAGGATATAACAGGTGTAGATGGTTTCCTTGCGGATGCCGATGCGTTTGATAAGATCGAGGGCTTCCTGCACGGTGTTGCTGCGCTTCAGGGAGACATACTCCGTGGTCATCACGCTGCCGGCGGAATCCTCGGGATAGTTCAGCAGGATATTGATCTGCGTACGTTTGCTGGGACTGACGTTCTGCAGGATGCGGTTTACCAGATTGGCGGGCAGATCCTCCAGAAGGTCCACGGTATCGTCCAGGAACATCTCATCCAGGACGTCTTTGAGCTCCTTCTCGGTGAAGAGGCTCACCAGCGTGGACTGCTGGTCCGACTCCATGTAGGAAAACACTTCCGCGGCCTTGTCTTTCGGGATAAGACGGAAGGCCATGGCCAGGTCACGCTCCTCCAGATCCTCCATAAGAGCAGCGATATCGACCGGATTCATTACGTTCAGGATACTTCTTACGGCTTTGTATTCCCGTGCCTGCAAAAGATCCATAAATACCTGATCGTTCATGTCGGGTACCTCTCTTTAGTTTATTTATGAAATAAGGGCACGAGTGATAACTGCCTCCTGCGTCCACGCTGCTCACCTCCTTGATTCCGGTCATGGATTTTCCAAAGAAAGACCTATAATATTTTAGCTTTTTGCCATCAGGCTGTCAACCTCGTAATAGAGTCATTTTGGTCCGGATATTAAGGAAAAACCCTTTGTTCCCGCATAATAAATCCTTGCCTAAAAGATACCGCTATGCTATAATTTTGAAATGATTGCGAGGAATGAAAACGCTTCGCGTATTCACATACAGAAGGAGGAAACAAGAGTTATGAGCGTAAAGGTGGAAACGCAGGAACACAACACAGCGAAGCTGACCGTTGAGGTTCCGGCCGAAGAACTGGAAAAGGAACTGCAGGCCGCCTATATCAAGCATAAAAAAGAGTTCCGGGTACCCGGCTTCCGTGCCGGCAAGGTACCGCGTATCGTCGTGGAGAAGACCTACGGCGTGGAGATTTTCTTTGAGGAAGCGGCCAATGCCCTGGTAACCAGAGAGATTCCCAAGGCAAAGGAAGAGTGCACGGATCTGGATATCCAGTGCAACGGTACCGCAAATGTTGTACAGATTGAGAAGGGCAAGCCCTTTATTTTCGAATTTGACGTGGCTACCCGTCCGGAAGTAAAGCTGGGTGAGTACAAGAACCTGGAAGTTCCCATCGTGGACGCTTCCGTCTCCGACGACGAAATCATGCAGCAGCTGAAGAGACAGCAGGAGCAGAATTCCCGTATCGTCACCGTTGAGGACAGACCGGCCCAGCTGAAGGATACCGTTATTATCGATTATTCCGGCACCATCGACGGCGAACCCTTCAAGGGCGGCACCGCCGAGGACCAGACACTGGTTCTGGGATCCGGCACCTTCATTCCCGGCTTTGAAGACGGTATCGTAGGCCATTCCACAGGCGAAGAGCTTGATCTGGATGTGACCTTCCCGGAAGACTATCACGGCTCAGAAGTGGCCGGCAAGCCCGCCGTTTTCCACGTGGTTATCAAGAAAATCACCTCCAAGGAGCTTCCGGAGCTGGATGACGAATTTGCCTCAGAGGTTTCCTCCTTTGAAACCCTTGAAGAATACAAGGCCGATATCCGTAAGGAACTGGAGCTTTCCCGTCAGGTGGAATGCAGACAGAAGACCGAGAATGCCGCACTGGCCAAGGCCGCGAAGAATGCGGAAATGGATCTGCCCGACATCCTGATCACCGATCAGGTTATGCAGAACATGGAGAACATGGAGATGTCTCTGCAGCAGCAGGGTATTTCCCTTCAGCAGTATGCCCAGCTCATCGGTCAGACCGCCGACGAAATGATCGAGGATATGAAACCCAATGCGGAATTCCAGCTGCGGCAGCGCTACACCCTGGATGCCATCGCCGATAAGGAAGGCTTTGTGGTGACCGATGAGATGTACGACAAGAAGGTGGCCGAGTATGCCGAGATGTACGGCATGGAGAAGGACGAACTGTTAACCACCTTCGCGCCGAAGTACCTTGACCAGATCCGCAACGAGCTGAAATACGAACAGGTTTACGAGCTTCTCTACGAGAACAGCGTGCAGACCGAAGCCGCCACCAGGGAGGCCGAGGAAGAAGAAAAGAAGCGCGAAGAAGAGTGGAAGAAGAGAAGAGAAGAAAGAAAAGCCGCCAAGGAAGCCGAGGAGGCTGAAAAGGAAGCTGCAGAAGAGCCCGCAGCAGAGGAATAAAAGGAGGACCACATGAGCCTGGTACCTTATGTCATTGAACAGACAAGCAGAGGCGAGAGAAGCTATGATATTTATTCCCGCCTGTTAAAGGACAGAATCATTTTCCTCGGAGAAGAGGTCAATGACGTGACCGCCAGCCTGGTGGTCGCCCAGCTCCTGTTTCTGGAGTCCGAGGATCCCAATAAGGATATCTGCCTGTATATCAACAGCCCCGGCGGTTCCGTAACCGCAGGCCTTGCGATTTACGATACCATGCAGTATATCAAATGCGACGTATCCACCATCTGTATCGGCATGGCGGCCAGCATGGGCGCTTTCCTGCTGGCAGGCGGTGCGAAGGGCAAGAGAATGGCCCTGCCCAATGCCGAAATCATGATTCACCAGCCCTCAGGCGGAGCCCGGGGACAGGCCACCGAGATCAGTATTGTTGCCGAGCAGATTCTGAAGATTAAGAAGAAGCTGAACGAGATTCTGGCAGCCAATACGGGTCAGGAGCTTTCCCGGATTGAACTGGACACCGAAAGAGACAATTACATGTCCGCGGAGGAGGCCAAGGCGTACGGCCTTATCGATTCGGTAATTACCAGCAGATAATGAATGACGAAAGGATGTTTCGAATGTGGGTGAAGACTTGTATTTGAGGCGTCCTTTTGTCTTTGAAGCAGGAAATTAACCGCCCAGGGCGGTAAAAGGAGTATAAATGAGCGATAACAAGAGACCGATTGCCAGGTGTTCTTTCTGCGGGAAAACGGCCAAACAGGTGAAGAAAATGATTGCCGGCCCGGGGGATACCTGCATCTGCAACGACTGTATTGAACTGTGCAACGAGATCCTGGCGGAGGAAATGCCCTTCGGACAGCCCGCAGGAAGCGGCGAGGTCAATCTTATGAAGCCCAGGGAGATCAAGGAATACCTGGACCAGTATGTCATCGGCCAGGACGAGGCGAAGAAGGTTCTGGCGGTGGCCGTATACAATCATTACAAACGTGTGCTCTCCGGCAAAACAGACGACGTGGAGATGCAGAAGAGCAATATCCTTATGATGGGTCCCACCGGTTCCGGCAAGACCCTGCTGTGCCAGACTCTGGCAAAGGTGCTGAACGTTCCCTTTGCCATCGCCGACGCCACCTCCCTGACCGAGGCCGGCTACGTGGGCGAGGACGTGGAAAATATCCTGCTTCGTCTGATCCAGACGGCGGATTACGACATTGCCCGGGCGGAAAAGGGCATCATTTACGTGGATGAAATCGACAAGATTACCCGTAAATCCGAAAATGCCTCCATTACCAGGGACGTTTCCGGTGAAGGCGTACAGCAGGCCCTTCTGAAGATTATCGAGGGTACCGTGGCCAATGTTCCGCCCCAGGGCGGCAGGAAGCATCCCCAGCAGGAGTTCATTCACATCGACACCACCAATATTCTCTTCATCTGCGGCGGTGCCTTTGTCGGCCTGGAGAAGGTGGTTAAAACCCGTCAGGACAATAAGGGCATCGGCTTCGGCGCTTCCCTCGGGGAAACCGAGAAGAAGGACGTGGGAACCGTGCTTCGCCAGGCGCAGCCGGAGGATTTCGTTAAATTCGGCCTGATTCCCGAGCTGGTTGGCCGTATTCCCGTTGTGGTGGGACTGGATGCCCTGGATGAGGCTGCGCTGGTACGCATTCTCCTGGAGCCGAAGAACAGTATTGTAAAGCAGTACCAGAAGATTTTCGAGATGGACAACATCCGGCTGGAGTTTGAGGACGAGGCCCTGCACGCCATGGCTGCCATTGCCTCCAGCAAGGGCACTGGCGCCAGGGGACTGCGTGCCATCATGGAGAAAACCCTGATGGAGACCATGTACGAAGCGCCGGACTGCAAAGACTGCAACAAATGTATTGTCACCAGGGATGCGGTGGAAGGCAAATCCCAGCCCCTTCTGGTGTATGATCCGGAGGTCACCTTCATCAAGGAGGAGAAAAAGGCACCGGATACCGAGCTTGAGGTCATCTGAGAGAGACCTGACAGTCAGGGTGCTCAGAGAATATAAGCTCTGTTAAGAGGTTATTATGAGTGAAATTGTAAAAAGAGATATCCCTGTCGTACCGATTTTCGGTAAATCCCTGCTTCCCGGCATGATTTTTTATTTTGATATTTCCGGGGAAACCGCCATCAAGGCAGTGGAGCAGGCCATGAAGGAGGACCACAAGGCCTTCCTGGTTACCGTGAAAAAGGAAGGCGAAGGCCAGCCGGAGAAGGCTGAGGACCTGTACCATATCGGTACCATCGCCGATATCAAATCCGTCATCAAGGTAGCCAACGGGCTGACGAGGCTGCAGGTGGAGGGCCTGGAGCGGGCGGAGCTTTTCCGGTATGACAATTCGGAATACAACCGGGGTGAAATCTCCACCTTCCCGGTGGAGCCTCTGGTATTTGAAAGCGATGCGGAGCGGGAAGCCATGATCCGCACGCTGAAATCCACCTACATCACCTACTGCCGCATCGGACAGAACATCAGCCAGAACCTGATGACCTCCGTGCTGCAGATTGATGATCTGGAGAAGCTGGTTACCCAGATTGCCATCCAGATCCCCATGACCCTGGAGCAGTCCCAGCAGTTCCTGGAATGCATCGACCTGAAGCTGCAGTACGACTACCTGACCACCATGCTGGAAAACCAGGTGGAGGTATACAAGATCAAGGGCGAGCTGCGCAAGAAGATCCGGGAAAAGCTGGACAAGAACCAGAAGGAATACGTGCTCCGGGAGCAGATCCGCATGATGCGGGACGAGCTGGGAGAGGGCGGTTCCGGCAACGAGGTGGAGGATTACCGGGAAAAATGCATGAACCTGGAGGCCTCGGAAGAGGTCAAGAAGGCGATTTTAAAGGAAATCGACCACCTGAACAGCGTGGGCATGAACAATCCCACGGAGGGCAGCGTTATCCGCAATTACCTGGAAACCCTGCTGTCCATGCCCTGGGATCATATGTCCCAGGACAATGAAGACCTGACCCGGGCGGAAAAGATCCTGCGCGAGGATCACTACGGCCTGGAGAAGATCAAGGAGAGAATCCTGGAATTCCTGGCGGTGCGTTCCCTGACAAAGAAGGGCGAAAGCCCCATTCTCTGTCTTGTGGGACCGCCCGGAACCGGCAAAACCTCCATCGCCAAATCCGTGGCCAGGGCCCTGGACAAAAAATACATCCGCACCAGCCTGGGCGGCGTGCATGACGAAGCGGAGATCCGCGGACACCGGAGAACCTACATCGGCGCCATGCCCGGCCGTATCGCCGAGGGCATCCGCCAGGCCGGCGTGAAGAACCCCCTGATGCTGCTGGACGAAGTGGACAAGGTGGGCAAGGATTACAGGGGAGACGTCTCCTCAGCTCTTCTGGAGGTGCTGGATCCGGAGCAGAACGTACGCTTCTCCGACCATTATATCGAGATTCCCATTGACCTTTCCGAGGTACTCTTTATCTGTACCGCCAATGACGCTTCCACCATTCCCCAGCCTCTGCTGGACAGAATGGAGGTTATCGAGGTCACCAGCTATACGGAAAACGAGAAGATGCATATTGCCAAGGAGCACCTGCTTCCCAAGCAGATGCTGGCCAACGGCATCGAGAAAAAGGAGCTGCGGCTGTCCGACAAGGCGATTGAGAAGATCATCGCCGGCTATACCCGGGAAGCGGGCGTGCGTCAGCTGGAGCGCCAGATCGGCACCATCTGCCGCAAGACGGCGGTCAAGCTGAAAAAGGAAGGGGAAAAGAAGGTTACCGTATCCGTAAGGAACCTGGAGGATTTCCTGGGCCGGCCCAGAAGGCTGGCGTCCAAGGTGGATACGGAGCCCCAGGTGGGCATCGTGACC
>CADBNF010000070.1 GCA_902796005.1 uncultured Lachnospiraceae bacterium
ATCGGCCACATCGGCCAGCACACCACCATCGGCGGCTGCGATCCCAAGACCGGCAAAGAGTCCTCCAACCCCGTTACCTACATGGTATTGGAAGCCGAGGCCCGTATGGAGCTTCATGAGCCCACCATTTCCTTACGTGTAAGCAAGGATACCCCGGACAAGCTGTGGAACCTGGCCATCGAGACCTCCAAGAGAGTCGGCGGCCTGCCCCTGCTTCAGAACGATGACCTGATCATCCCCGCCATCCTTCGTGAGAGAAAGATGGAGCTTGAGGATGCCAGAAACTACGCCTTCATCGGCTGCCAGGAAGTTACCGGTTCCGGTAATGACTATCCGGCTCCCAACGGCGTAGCCATGGGCCACAACGGTCTGATGTGGGCTATCTGCCTGCTGATGGCCATCAACAACGGCATCAACCCGATGAACGGCGCCCAGGGCCCCGAAGAGGTTCGTTCCGGTTATCTGTACGACATGAAGTCCTTCGACGAAGTAAAGGCTGCTTTCGAGAAGCTGACGAAGTACTACATGGAGTGGTCCATCAGCCTGAACAACTATGCGGATTACATGCAGCCGCAGCTGTTCTGCTTCCCGAACCTTTCCATCTCCACCGACGGATGTATGGAAAAGGGTATGGACGTATCCGAGGGCGGCGCGAAGTACAACTACTTCGGCGGCACCGCTACCGGTACTGCTACCACCGCCGACTCCCTGACCGCCATCAAGTGGGCAGTATTCGACAAGAAGATCTGCACCGGCAAGCAGCTGCTTGACGCTGTTCTGGCCAACTGGGAAGGCGTTGAGAACGAAGCTCTTCGTCAGAGAATCCTGCATGAGTGCCCGCGTTACGGCAATGCCGATCCCTACGCAGATGAGCAGCAGAAGTATGTCCTTGACTGGTACTACAACATGACCAGAGGCTACTCCACCTGCCGTGCGGAAGGCTACGGCTGCGGTATGTTCGGTGCTTCCGACCATGTGCCGCAGGGTGAAATCACCTGGGCTACCCCGGACGGACGTAAGGCCGGCACCCCCATCGCCGATGCCATGAGCCCGGTACAGGGCATGGATACCCACGGACCCACCGGCGTATTCAACTCCACCCTTGCCTGGGACAACGGCCGTTTCATGAGCGGTATGGCTGTTAACATCCGTATCCATCCCACCGCCCTTTCCCGTGAGGAAGGCGTTGAGAAGCTGCGTGACATGACCAAGGCCTTCTTCGAGGGCGGCGGCATGGAGGTTCAGTACAACGTTGTCGGTGCTGACACCCTGCGGGATGCCCAGGAGCATCCGGACAATTACCACAACCTGGTAGTTCGTATCGCCGGCTATTCCGCATACTTCGTGGACATGACCGAAGCTATGCAGAACGACCTGATCTCCCGTACCGAGCACAACTTCTAATCCGGAGCTGCTTTTCGGAAGAAATCGTAAAACTGACCGCGGACGGTTTTCCGTCCGCGGTTTTTTTTGTGTATTTTGCTGATAGTCATCTTGCATTTCCGGGAGAGATTTATTATATTTAACTATGGATGGGTTTGCAGAAAACATCCGGAAGAACAGACAGACATTGGAATGCACTAGGAGGAAGAAAACATGTATCAATTCAAACCCTATACCGAGCGTATTGCAAGAATGAAGGTCAAAGTGCGTGACCGTCTGATTATTGCGGACGCCGGCAAGCTTCGTCTGAAACTGGAAGCCCAGGAAATCTACAAGAATTACCCGCCTGTGGTGAAGAAACCCAGTGAAGACCTCTATGTTATCGAAAGAGCGCCTCTGGACATCGAAGAGGACGAGTACTTCGTGGGCGACCTGGGCCACAAGCACTGGGGTGGCTCCGACGGCATGATGTGGCTGATGGCGGACATCGAGAACACCTGGCCCATCTGGGAGGACGGCCTGCACCATGCGCCCGATGAGGATCCGCTGTATTCCCATCAGAAGCTGGCGGTATCCCCGGAAGAGCTGAAGGAACTCCGTAAGCTGATGAAGATCCAGATGACCAACCCGCTTGGCGTAAGACCCCAGCCCTACGAGCCCGAAGGCCTGAAGGAGCTGAGATCCGTTGTGGCCACCACCTACGGACGTCCGTCCGAGTGGGGCCTGCTGATGCCTCCGGGACACCTGACCCCCGGTTTCCAGAACGTCATGAGAAGGGGCTATGCGGACATCCGCAAGCAGGCCTCCGACTGGATGGAAGAGCATAAGGGTAAAGTATTCGGCCAGGATATCAGGAAATACATCTTCTACAACGCAGCCTGCATCGCCTGCGACGGCATCATCACCCTGACGAAGAGATATGCCGACATCGCCAGAGAAAAGGCAGCGGTGGAAGCAAATGCCGAAAAGAAGGCCGAGTACGAGAGAATGGCGGACGGCCTTGACTGGATCGCCTACAATCCGCCCAGGAATTTCTGGGAGGCCCTGCAGCACTATATGCTGTACAACGTATTCATGAGATTCAACAACGGCCCCGGCGTTACCTCCATCGGCCGTTTCGACCAGTACACCTGGCCCTACCTGAAGAAGGAGCTGGACGAGGGAACCATCACCATGGACTATGCCCAGGAGCTGGTGGATGCCTTCTTCCTGAAGCTGAACATCTTCTACGGCGGCGGCTTCGGCAAGGGTGCCCAGACCGCAGGCATCGGCCACATCGGCCAGCATACCACCATCGGCGGCTGCGATCCTGCGACCGGCAAGGAATCCTCCAACCCCGTAACCTACATGGTACTGGAAGCGGAGGCCCGCCTTGAGCTCCACGAGCCCACCATTTCCTTACGAATCAGCAAGGATACCCCCGATGAGCTGTGGAACCTGGCCCTTGAGACCTCCAGAAGAGTCGGCGGCCTGCCCCTGCTTCAGAATGACGACATCATCATACCCGCCATCGTCAGGGAACGTAAATTCACCATCGAGGACGCCAGGAACTTCGCCTTCATCGGCTGCCAGGAGGTTACCGGATCCGGCAACGACTATCCGGCACCCAACGCCGTGGCCATGGGCCATAACGGCCTGATGTGGCCCATCTGCCTGCTGATGACCATCAACAACGGCATCAACCCGATGACCGGCGCCCAGGGCCCCGAGGAGGTCCGTTCCGGCTATTTGTATGAGATGGAGACCTTCGAGGATGTGAAGAAAGCCTTCGAAAAACTGACCAAGTATTACATGGAGTGGTCCATCAGCCTGAACAACTATGCGGATTACATGCAGCCGCAGCTGTTCTGCTATCCGAACCTTTCCATTTCCACCGAAGGCTGTATGGAAAAGGGCATGGACGTATCCGAAGGCGGCGCCAAGTACAACTACTTCGGCGGAACCGCTACCGGTACCGCTACCGTGGGCGACTCCCTGACCGCCATCAGATGGGCTGTCTACGACAAGAAGATCTGCACCGGCAAGCAGCTGCTTGACGCTGTCCTGGCCAACTGGGAAGGCGTGGAGAACGAAGCCCTCCGTCAGAGAATCCTGCATGAGTGCCCGCGTTACGGCAATGCAGACCCTTACGCAGACGAACAGCAGAAATACGTCCTTGACTGGTACTACAACATGACCAGAGGCTATTCCACCTGCCGTGCGGAAGGCTACGGCTGCGGTATGTTCGGCGCCTCCGACCATGTGCCCCAGGGTGAAATCACCTGGGCTACCCCGGACGGACGTAAGACCGGCACCCCCATCGCCGATGCCATGAGCCCGGTACAGGGCATGGATACCCACGGCCCGACCGGCGTATTCAATTCCACCCTTGCCTGGGACAACGGCCGTTTCATGAGCGGCATGGCCGTCAACATCCGTATCCATCCGACGGCGCTTTCCAACGAGCAGGGCGTAGCCAAGCTGCGTGACATGACCAAGGCCTTCTTCGAGGGCGGCGGCATGGAGGTGCAGTACAACGTGGTCAGCGCGGAGACCCTGCGGGATGCCCAGGAGCATCCGGACGATTACCACAACCTGGTAGTCCGTATCGCCGGCTATTCCGCCTACTTCGTGGACATGACCGAAGCGATGCAGAACGACCTGATCTCCCGTACGGAGCATGATTTCTAAATCGCTGCAGGGAAATACGGCGTATTTCCGATAAAGCATCACAAATAAGGCACCGGGCACTGCCCGGTGCCTTTAAATGTCTAAAAACCGCCCGGCCAACAGCGGAATTCCTTAGGCTTTCAGTACAAAGACCCGGAAGGAAAAATGTGCTACAGTTATATAAATGGAAGAGTACATTTTTGTTACAGGAGAGAGGAGAAGATTTAAGATGAAAAAGTACGAACGTGTTCCCTACGGCACCCCCGGTGCCAAAACCTATGCGGTTAAATCATTTTTCAGCCAGCAGACGAATTATGTTCCGAAGATAGATTATCCGATTTCCATCCGGGAGAATTTCCTGCGCGCGGCAAAGCGGCAGAATCCCTGCTGGGTGCCCAACGACGGCGTGGATATGGATACCTTCATGCTTTCCCAGGTGACAGGCTGCGGCGAAGCGGATTTCGGCGCGCCGAATGATCATAACTTTACGGACTGGTTCGGCTGCGAATGGCGTTTCGTCCGTTCCGCCGGCGGCCCCATGCTGGATCCGAATACGCCGCCCGTGGTGGATGATATCACCCAGTGGGAGAAGCAGGTGACCTTCCCGAACCTGGACGACTATGATATCGCCGGCCTGTGCGGGGAAATCATGAAAACCCACGATCCGGAGAAGCTGATTCATGTGGATATCCTGGCGGGCTGCACCGAGCGGCTGGTTGCCCTGCTGGGCGGTTATACCCAGAGCATGCTGGCCATGGCTGTGGAGCCGGAAGCGGTTCGGGATTTCCTGGAGGCCTTCGTGGACTTCGAAATCCATTTCCACGACACCCTGCTGAAGCACCTTCCGGTGGATATGATCACCTATCATGACGACTGGGGCACCGAGCGGGATACCTTCTTCTCACCGGATATGATGGAGGAAATCGTTCTGGAGCCCACCAAACGGCTGTTTGATTATTATCATTCCCGTAATACGGTGGTGCAGCTGCATTCCTGCGGCAAGATCGAGCGGTTCCTGCCCTACATGGTGGAGATGGGCGTGGACTTCGGCCAGTTCCAGGAGCGGGCAAACGACCTGCCCAGGTACAAGGCGGAGTGGGGCGACAAGATCGGCTTCAACATCAACGCCATGTGTTCTTCCGACAAGCCGGAGGATATCGAAGCCGACGTCCACAAGGTCATCGATACCTTTGGCAAGGGCGGCGGCCTGCACGGCGGCGCCTACGGTCCCGGACCCAAGGCAACCTGGGATGCGGCCTACGAATGGTACTGCTACAGCAGCGAAAAATACGACGAGGAACGCGGCGAATAACCCGGCATACGAATTACGCCCTGCCCTTCCTTCCTTCAGGAGGGGCGGGGCCTTTTCTTTTGTAAAAAATTTCATTTTTCCATATCCTTTACGGGGAAAATGGGGTATTATGGTTACAGTAATACTTATAGCAAAGCAGACTGATTTACAGTAAAGAGTATTTAGGAGGTTTTTTATGAGCAGGCATCTTGAAGGAAAAGTCGCCATTGTTACCGGTTCCGGCCAGGGCATCGGCCGCGCCATTGCAAAGCATCTGGCTTCTGAGGGCGCCAAGGTTATCACCAACAACCGTAAGCCGGTCAAGCCCGGTGAGCTGCATATCCTTTCCCCGGAGAAATTCGAGCGCCTGACCCCGGAGCTTAAGGAGTGGGTGCGTAAGGAAGAGGACCAGTTTGCGGGCGATGCCGAGACCACGGCTGCCGCAATCCGGGAAGCGGGCGGAGAAGCGACCGCATGCTTCGCAGATATTACGGACTGGGACGATGCAAAACGTCTGGTGGATACCGCGGTAAAGACCTACGGCTCCGTGGATATCGTGGTCAATGTGGCCGGCGCCTTCGGCTTCTGCGCAGTGGAAGATATGTCCAAGGAGCTGTGGGACAGGGTTGTGGCCGTAAAGCCCACCGGATATTTCTACGTGCTCCGTCACGCCATCCCCTATATGATTAAGAACAACTGGGGCCGTATCGTGAACTGCTCCTCCGGCGCCTTTTTGGGCTCCACCATCCGCCAGAGTGAGTACGGCGCGGCCAATGCCGGCGTTATCGGCTTTACCCGAAGCATCGCCTATGAGCTTCGCGATTACAATATCACCGCCAACATTTTCTGCCCGGCGGCAAGAACCCGCGCGGCCATCGACATGGAGGTGTTCGACAAGGCCCTGGCAGCCGGCGAGAAGTCCTCGACCCTGACCGGCGACGTCTTCATGCACTTTGACGACACCCCATTGCCCGACGGCTTCTGCCCCTTCATCAGCTATCTCTGCACCGATGCGGCGAAGGACGTAACGGGCACAACCTTCTTCACCATCGACGGCATGGTGGGCAGGTACAGCGATCCCGAATTCTGCGCGATGATTGTCAAGGAGAACAGGGAGCAGCAGTGGACGGTGGATTATTTCATGGAAAATGCACCGGAGAAGCTGTTCAACGGCTACATGTGCGCGCCGGACAAGGCAAAACAGCCCAGATAAATAAAAATACAGACATGAAAAGGCACCGGATATCCGGTGCCTTTTTTGATGCCGGGCACTGCACTGCCCGGCCAATCGGGATTCTATCTTCGTATTATTTGCTGGTTTTAATAATTACAATCGGTTCGGTGAGGAAATGAGTATCATCATACCGGACAATGACATCCTTGATATTCTGTACGATTTCCGCAGGTTCCAGATGTTTCTCTGCTTCAAGCATAACATATGCGTCTTCGGGGACATTTTCCAACAGTGCCTTCAGTTCCTTTGCTGTCATAATGCTTCCTGCTCCTCTCCTGTAAATGCAATATTTGTATATTTATTATAATCCCTGTAAGGTTATTCAGCAATAGAATAATACGGGAAAGGGCTCAGAAATTGCCGGAAAAGCTGCCGTAAACCGTTACATGCCGGTGCGGGCCAGCAGGTCGCCGGCTGAGGCGTCCAGAACCGCCTTCGCCTCCTTAAGCCGGGCGAGCACGTCCTCCGTGGCGTTTTCCGGCTTGATGGAGCGCACCAGCTTTTCCAGGGCGTTGCGGTCTTCCCGGATCCGCTTCTTTTCCTCCCGGCTGATGTTCTTCCGGTCGGCGTGCAGGGCCCGGTCTACCCGTTCCCCAAGCACACGGCATTCGTTGGACAGCTCGGCGGTTTCCCGCTTCACCATGTCTACGCCCATATTCATCTGTGCATCCCGCATGGCCTGCTCGATTTCAGCCTCGCTCATCCGGTCGTCAGCGGTGATGGTTACCGACTGGGATTTGCCTGTATCCAGGTCCCTGGCGGAAACCTTGAGGATGCCGTTGGCATCGATGTCGAAGGTTACCTCTATCTGGGGCACGCCCGCCGGCGCCCGGCGGATACCCCTTAGGAAAAACCTGCCGATGCTCCGGTTGTCCCGGGCCATGGGCCGTTCTCCCTGGAGCACGTTGATTTCCACGGTGCTGGCGTAGGGGCCGACGGTGGTAAATACCTTGGAGTACCGGGTGGGAATGGTGGTGTTGCGCTCAATCAGCCGGGTGGCCATGCCGCCCATGGTTTCAATGGAGAGGCTCATGGGGGTGACGTCCAGCAGGAGAAGGCTTTTGCCTGCCTCCCTGGAAATAATGGCGTTGCCGCCCAGGGTACTGCCCATGATGGCGGCGCCCATGGCAACGCATTCATCGGGGTTGATGTTCCGGGAGGGCTCTTTGCCCGTGAGGGCCCGGACCTTTTTCTGCACGGCAGGCATCCGGGTGGAGCCGCCCACCAGGAGAACCCGGGAAAGGGCGGAGGCGGAGATACCCGCGTCCCGCAGGGCATTGTTCACCGGGCCGGCGGTGCGTTCCACCAGGTCTGCGGTCAGGGCCTCGAACTTCGCCCGGGAAAGATTCATGTCCAGGTGCAGGGGCTCCTGCCGGTTCATGGCGATGAAGGGCAGGTTGATGTTGGTGGTGTCCGCGGTGGAAAGCTCCTTTTTCGCGGCCTCCGCCGCTTCCTTTATCCGGCCGTAGGCCACCGGGTCTTTGGAAAGGTCCACATGGCTGGCCGTCCGGAATTCCGAAACCATCCAGTCCGCTATCCGCGCATCAAAATCGTCGCCGCCCAGGTGGTTGTCGCCGGAGGTGGCCAGCACGGTGATGACCCCGTCCTCGATCTCGATGACGGAGACGTCGAAGGTGCCGCCGCCGAGGTCGTAGACCATGACCTTGGTGCTTTCCCCGTGGTCCAGGCCGTAGGAGAGGGCCGCGCTGGTGGGTTCGTTGATGATCCGCAGCACATTCAACCCGGCTATCCGGCCGGCATCCTTGGTGGCCTGCCGCTGGGCATCTGTGAAATAGGCGGGCACGGTGATCACCGCATCCGTCACGGGGCCGCCGGTGAAGGCCTCCGCATCCTTTTTAAGCTGCATCAGGATATAGGCGCTGATCATCTGGGGATTCAGCTTCCTGCCGTCCACATTGGCCGTCCAGGTGCTGCCCATCTGCCGTTTGATGGAGGAAAAGGTCCGCTTCGGGTTGGTAGCCAGCTGCCGCCTGGCCGTGTCGCCGGTGAGGATTTCTCCCAGCTTGGTGAAGGCCACGATGCTGGGGGTGGTTCTGCCGCCCACGCTGTTGGGGATGATGACCGGCTGGTCATTTTCCACGATGGCGGCACAGCTGTTGGTGGTGCCCAGATCAATGCCGATGACTTTTCCCATAGATTTACTCCTCTGCGCCTGCCCTGGCAGTGATAAGCCACGGGCTCGGCTGAATGACAAATGCGTTTTTGCTGTTCAGGTGGGCCACCTGGAGCTGCACCACGTCCACGTCCTCGATGCCCCGGCTCTCCAGAAGCCTGGGCAGATAGGCCGCCGCCTGGAAATCCAGGGTGTAGATAACGAATTCCATCCGGGGATTGACGGCCAGGAGGGCGTCGATCTCCTTTTCCGTGGTGGAGGAGGCCACAAGCATGGCCACATCCGGCATCGGGTAAGCCTTCAGGATTTCCTCATCCAGCCTGTCGGTGATGTGGATGTTGTTCAGGCCGAAGCGGCTGACGTTCTCCTCCAGGGTGCGCCGGTCCTTCGGATTGTATTCCACCGCAAGGACGGAGGCCTCGCCGCACATGTTGGCGGCCTCCACGGCGATGGACTCGCCGGAGACAATACACAGGTTCTTCTGCTCGTCAATCACCATCTTGGAGAGGATGACCGCCCGGATTTCGGAGGAGACGTAGCGGACGGAGCCGGAGGCGAAGAGCTCGTTGTCCATGCCGAAGCCGATGATCCGCCGGGCTCTTTCGTTGACCACCAGCATGGCGGCCGACGCGTTGATGCCCCGGTTGATCATGTCGTAGACCTTGTTTTCCTTTACGGGGCCTTCCGGCTCACTGCCTTCGTTGTAGATAACGGTGCAGTCTCCGAGTCCCGCATTGAACATCCGGTAGAAGATGTCCGGATGGCCGGCCTCGGTGAATACCATGACCATCTTGTGGGACCTGACCATGGGGATAAGGTTTTTGTTCTTCCGGGTGATGTCCAGGATTTTCACCTTTTCCAGGTCGATATCCCTGTTTTCCGAATAATACCGCAGCCATTCCAGAATATGTCTGTTGGTAAAAATACGCTCGTCCATGTACTGCTCCTTTCCGTATTTATACGGGTGAATTCTTTGCGGCCTCCTTCAGGTCCTCGTCCAGGACCTTACTGTAGTACCGCTGTGTCGTGCTCAGCTGTTTATGGTTCAGCGCCGCCGAGACGACGGCGATGTTTCCGGTTTTGTGCAGGACTGCCGTGGCAAAGCTGGACCGCAGCTTATGGGGGGTGATGTGTTTGTAGGGCACCACCGCCTTCGCATACCGGCAGATCATGTTTTCAATGGTGCGGGTGGTGATCCGGCGCCGCTGGGAAGAGAGAAACAGGGCATTTTTCGCATCCTCATCCGCCGGCTCGATAAATTCCCTTTCCTCCGTGTAATCCAGCAGGGCATTTGCCACGGTATCGCTCATGTAGACGTGCTTGGTGGCGCCGCCCTTTCTGAGGATGGTGACCTTGTTGGTACTGTAGTCGATATCATTCAAATCGATGCCGGCCAGCTCGGACACACGCATGCCGGTGCCCAGAAGCAGGGCGGCGATGGCGTAGTCCCGCAGCTTTTCCTTTTCCCGCTGGTTTTTGCGCTCCCCGGGACCGATTTCCCGGTTCTTGATGTAATTGAGGAAGGTGGAGGATTCCTCCAGGGTCAGGTAGACGATTTCGTTGTCCAGGTATTTATCCTTTACCTTCACCTTCTCCGAGGGGTCGAATTTCAGCATGTCCCGGCTCTGCATGAAGGAATACATGCCGTGGATGGGCGCCATTTTCCGCCGCAGGGCGGAGGCCTGGTTCCCCTCATCCCGCATTACCCCCAGGTACTCGTCGAAATCCATGGCGGTGAGGTTTTCCATCTCCGCCGGGGTAAACTGCCAGGTCTGGCGGTCCCGGAACTGAGGATTGGACCGGATGAGGAACTGGAAAAAGGTGATCAGGTCATACATATAGGCGTAGACCGAACGCTCCTGGGCATCGTGGGAGAAGAAACGGATGTAGGCCCGGGCGAAATCCGGCAGGGCCGACAGCAGTTCGTCTTTATGTTCTTTATCCGTGGTATATTTTTTGGGCATTTTCCTTCTCCGCAGTCAGAAAACGGGCAGATTCCCGTGTATTTTAAAAAAAGGATAGAATTATAAAAAATTATAGCAGAACCTGCAGGCAATGTCAAAACGGGGGCAGGGAGAAATCGGCTGTCAAGAGGATTTCTGCCGGGAAGAATAAAAAAATCCGTGGGATTTTTAGATAATCTGCCGTTTTACAACCGGCGGCCGGATACTATATACTGTATAGGAAAAAACAGAGGGAGGCAGCCATGGAGAGGAAGAAGACAAAGACTGTGCATATCGGGGACCGCGTGATCGGCGGAGGAAACCCGGTGCTTATCCAGTCCATGACCAATACGAAGACGGAGGATATTGCCGCAACGGCGGCCCAGATAGGCAGGCTTGCCGAAGCCGGCTGTGACATCATCCGCTGCGCGGTGCCCACACCTGAGGCAGCGGCCGCCCTGAAGGAAATAAAAAAACAGATTACCCTCCCGCTGGTGGCGGATATCCATTTTGACTACCGCCTGGCCATTGCGGCCATGGAAAACGGCGCGGACAAGATCCGCATCAATCCCGGCAACATCGGCAGCCGGGAAAAGGTGGCCGCGGTGGTTTCCTGCGCCAGGGAGAGAAATATTCCCATCCGCGTAGGGGTGAACAGCGGTTCCCTGGAGCAGGAGATGCTGGACAAATACGGCCATGTCACCGCCGAAGCCCTGGTGGAAAGCGCCCTGGCCCAGGTCGGGCGGATTGAGGACCTCGGCTACGACAACCTGGTGATTTCCATCAAATCCTCGGATGTGATGATGTGCGTAAAAGCCCACGAGCTGATTGCAAAAAGAACGGATTATCCCCTGCATGTGGGTATCACGGAGGCGGGAACCCTGCTTTCCGGAAATATTAAGTCTGCCATAGGTCTTGGGCTGATTTTGGGACAGGGAATCGGCGATACTGTAAGAGTCTCCTTAACGGGAGACCCGGCGGAGGAGGTCAAATCCGCGAAGCTGATCCTGAAGACCCTGGGGCTTCGCACAGGCGGCATCGAGGTCGTGTCCTGCCCCACCTGCGGGCGGACGCAGATTGACCTGATTTCTCTGGCCGGACAGGTGGAAAACCTGGTGCAGGCATATCCTCTGGACATCAAGGTGGCGGTCATGGGCTGCGTGGTCAATGGGCCGGGAGAGGCCCGGGAGGCGGATCTCGGCATCGCCGGCGGAAAAGGGGAAGGCCTGCTGATCAAAAAAGGCGAAATCGTGAAGAAGCTTCCTGAAGGCGAGCTGCTTTCCGCCCTTAAGGAAGAGCTGGACAACTGGAAAGCATAAAGGAGAGGTATGAAACCTTTTAAGGAAACGTTTCCCGGCCTGCAGATAAAGGACGGGGACCTGAACAATATAACCGATTATCTGAATGTGGAGCGGGTATCCCTGTGCAGTCACCAGACGGTGCTCAAGATCTACGTGCATTCCGATAAATGGGTGCACAAGCGCTACATTTTCGAGCTGGAAAGGCTGATCAAGCGCCAGCTGTTTTCCGACACCGCGCTGGAGATCCGCATTGAGGAGCATTTTACCCTTTCCTCCCTGTATACGGCTCAGACCCTGCTGGACAAGTACAAGAAAAGCATCGAAACCGAGCTGAAGCAGGTGAACCATATCATGTACCAGATATTCCGGGACGGGGAGCTGACCTATCCGGCGGAGGATCTGGTGGTGATCAACCTGAAGGATTCCCCTGTTTCCCGTTCCTACGGGCAGGTCTTAAAGGAAATCCTGGAGGAAATCCTCACGGTGCGGTGCTCCCTTCCTGTGGAGTGCATGGTGCGGTATACCTCGGGGGGCAGGAACCTGCTGGCGGAAAGCACCGCCATGCTGAAGGAGGAGGCCCGCCAGGTTTCCGCCAAGGCCGGCCTGTCCGGAGACAGCAGCGATGCGGAAAAGGAAGAAGAGAAGAAGGAAGCCGGGGAACCGGAGGACGACGGCAGGAAGAAAAAGGGAAAGGAAAAGAAAAAATTCAAATCCTCCAACCCCGACGTCTGGTACGGCCGGGACATCACCGAGGATTCCGTGCCCATTGTTTCTCTGGATGAGAGCACCACGGAGGCGGTCCTTCTGGGCCAGATCATCCACCGGGAGGAGCGGGAGCTTCGAAACGGCAAGACGCTGTATATCCTTTCCCTGACGGATTTTACGGATACCATCAACGTCAAGCTTTTCCTCTCACCGGAGGACGTGGAGGAGCTTTCCGGCAAGCTGAAGGCAGGTGCCTTCATCAAGCTGAAAGGCCGGGTGAGCCTGGATTCCTATGAGAAGGAGCTGGCGGTTTCCGGCGTCTTCGGCATTAAAAAGGCCGCGGATTTCCGGGATTCCCGCAAGGATATCAACCCGGAGAAGCGCATTGAGCTGCACTGTCACACCAAGATGAGCGACATGGACGGGGTCACCGACGTGAAGGACCTGGTAAAACGGGCCTGGAAATGGGGCCAGAGCGCCATTGCCGTCACGGACCACGGGGTGGTGCAGGCATTTCCCGATGCCAACCATGCCCTGGAGGATATCGAAAGCGAATACCTGAACCAGTACAAGGCGGAGCATCCCGACGCGACAAAAGAGGAGCTGGCCGGCGTTTCCGCGCCTTTCAAGGTGATCTACGGCTGCGAGGTGTACCTGGTCGACGACATGAAGGATATTGTGAAAAACAGCCGGGGGCAGAAGCTTGCCGATTCCTTTGTGGTGTTCGATCTGGAGACCACGGGCTTTTCCCCGAGAAGCTGCAAAATCATTGAAATCGGCGCGGTGAAGGTGCAGGACGGCAAAATCACCGACCGGTTCTCCACCTTTGTGAATCCGAAGGTGCCCATTCCCTTACGGATCGAACAGCTTACCGATATCAACGACAATATGGTGGTGAATGCGCCGGCCATTGAGGAGGTCCTTCCGAAATTCCTGGAATTTGCCGGGGATTCCATCATGGTGGCCCACAACGCTGAGTTCGACATGAGCTTCATCCACAAAAACTGTGAGGACCTGGGACTGGATTTTGCACCCACGGTGGTGGATACGGTGGCCCTTTCCAGGGCCCTGCTTCCCGGCCTGCACCGTTTCAAGCTGGATACGGTGGCCAAGCACCTGAATGTGCCCCTCTTAAAGCACCACCGGGCCGTGGACGATGCGGAATGCACCGCGGAAATCTTCAAGAAGCTCATCGGCATCTGCGCCGACAGGGGCATCTATGATCTGGACGCCCTGAACGCGGAGGCCTCCGTCTCCGTGGACCTGATTAAGAAAATGCCCTATTACCATGCGGTTATCCTGGTCAGGAACGAAACCGGCAGGGTCAATCTGTATACCCTGATTTCCAAATCCCACCTGGATTATTATTACCGCAGGCCCAGGATTCCCAAATCCCTCTACCTGAAGTACAGCGAAGGACTGATCATCAGCTCCGGCTGCCAGCAGGGAGAGCTTTACCAGGCATTGCTCCGGTCCCTGCCGGAGGAGGAGATTGCCGGCATCGTCGATTTCTACGATTACCTGGAGGTCCAGCCCCTGGGCAACAACGAATTCCTCATCGCGGATGAGGGCAACGACCGGGTATCCTCCATGCAGGATCTCATCGACCTGAACCGGGAAATCATTTCCCTGGGCAAAAAAGCCGGAAAACCCGTGGTCGCCACCGGGGACGTGCATTTCATGGACCCGGAGGACGAGATTTACAGGCGGATCATTATGGCCGGCCAGGGCTTCGCGGATGCGGACAACCAGGCGCCTTTGTACCTTCGGACCACCGGGGAGATGCTGGAGGAGTTCTCCTACCTGGATTCCGACACTGCCCGGGAGGTTGTCATAGAGAACCCGCAGAAAATAGCGGACCTGTGCGAGAAGATTTCCCCTATCCGGGCCGGAAAATTCCCGCCCATCATCGAGAATTCCGACAGTGATTTAAGACGGATCTGCTATGACAAGGCCCACGAAATGTACGGCCGGACCCTGCCCGCCATCGTGGAGCAGCGGCTGGAGCGGGAGCTGACCAGTATTATTTCCAACGGCTATGCGGTTATGTACATCATCGCCCAGAAGCTGGTTTGGAAATCCAACGAGGACGGGTACCTTGTAGGCTCCCGGGGCTCCGTAGGCTCCTCCTTTGTGGCCACCATGGCCGGCATCACCGAGGTAAATCCCCTGCCGCCCCACTACCTGTGTCCCCAGTGCCACTATGTGGATTTCGAATCGGATACGGTCATCGCCTTTGCGGACAAATGCGGGAGCGACATGCCCGACGCCGTCTGCCCGGTCTGCGGCACACCCCTTAAAAAGGTGGGCTTCAACATTCCCTTCGAGACCTTCCTGGGCTTCAAGGGCAACAAGGAGCCGGATATCGACCTGAACTTCTCCGGTGAATACCAGGCAAAGGCCCACCGGTATACGGAGGTTATCTTCGGCAAGGGCCAGACCTTCAAGGCCGGAACCATCGGCACGGTGGCGGAGAAAACCGCCTTCGGTTACGTCCGGAAATACTACGAGGAGAGGGACCAGTTCAAACGCAGCTGTGAGATTGAACGAATCGCCCAGGGCATCACCGGTGTGCGCCGGTCCACCGGCCAGCATCCCGGCGGTATTATCGTGCTGCCCATCGGGGAGGACATCAACGCCTTTACCCCGGTGCAGCATCCGGCAAACGATACGGAAACGGACATCATCACCACCCATTTTGATTATCACTCCATTGATTCCAACCTGCTGAAGCTGGATATCCTGGGGCATGATGATCCCACCATGATGAAGATGCTGACAGACCTGACAGGCGTGGACCCCACAGGCATCCCCCTGGATGACAGGAAGGTCATGTCCCTGTTCAAGAACACTGAAGCTTTGGGCATCACCCCGGAGGACATCGGCGGCTGCCTTTTAGGGTGCCTCGGCGTGCCGGAATTCGGTACGGAATTCGCCATGACCATGCTGATGGATACCAAACCGGAATACCTGTCCGACCTGGTCAGGATTGCCGGCCTGGCCCACGGCACCGACGTATGGCTGGGCAACGCTCAGACCCTGATTGAAGAGGGTATTGCGGATATTTCCACCTGCATCTGCAACAGGGACGATATCATGACATCGCTCATTGCCCGCGGGCTGGATTCCGAGCAGTCCTTCACCATTATGGAAAGCGTCCGTAAAGGCAAGGGTTTAAAGCCCGACTGGGAAAAGGTGATGCGGGAGCACGACGTGCCGGAGTGGTACATCGATTCCTGCAAGAAGATCAAGTACATGTTCCCCAAGGCCCATGCGGCCGCCTACGTCATGATGGCCTTCCGTCTCGCCTGGTTCAAGGTTTACTATCCGGAAGCCTACTATGCTTCCTATTTCTCCATCCGCGCCTCCGGCTTTTCCTATGACAAGATGTGCCGGGGCAGGGAAAGGCTGTTAAGCTTCCTGGCGGATTACGAGGCCAGGAAGGATACCTTGAACGCCGCGGAGAAGGATACCTTAAGGGATATGCGGATTGCCCGGGAAATGTATGCCCGCGGCATCGAAATCATCCCGGCGGATATCTATGAATCCGATGCCCACCGTTTCCGGATTGTGGACGGGAAGCTTCTGCCGTCCCTGGATAAAATCGAAGGCATGGGCGAAAAAGCTGCGGAAGCCGTGAAGGCCGCGGCGGCGGACGGCGCGTTCATGTCCAAGGACGATTTCCGCAACCGGACGAAGGTGACGAAAACCGTTATCGACTACATGGACCAGATGGGCATGTTCGGAGACCTGCCCGAAAGCGACCAGATGTCGGTATTCGATCTGCTGAAATAATAAAAACAACAAAAAACGCGTACCCGTCTCAGACAGGTACGCGTTCTTTTTATGTGTCAGCAGGACAGGGAAAAGGTAAATTCCGTTCCCGCGCCGGGGGTGCTGACCACGGTGATTTTTTCGTTGTGGGCATTGATGATTTCCCTGACGATGGCCAGGCCCAGGCCGGTGCCGGTCTGATCCCGGCCCCGGGATTCGTCCGCCTTGTAGAAACGGTCCCATATCCGGTTCAGGCTTTCCTTGGAAATACCGATGCCGTGGTCCCGGACGGAGACCTGCACCTTGTCGTGCTTCAGGGTGGTTTCGATACGGATTTCACCGCCGGCATTGCTGAATTTGACGGCATTGTCCAGGAGGTTGTGCAGCACCTGGGAAATCCGGGCGGAATCCGCCTTCACCGGCGGCAGATCCTCCTCCAGCACCAGTTCAATCACCAGGTTTTTGCGGCTGCAGGCGCCCTCGAAGGAGGCGGCTGTCTTACGCACCAGGTCATTGATGTCGAAGGGGGAGAGGTTCAGCAGGATGACGGAGTTGTCCACCTGGTTCAGGGCCAGAAGCTCTTCCGTCAGCTTGTTCAGCCGTTCGGTCTGGTAGAGAACAATCTCCAGGTAATGGTTCTGCATCTCCGGCGGGATGGTGCCGTCCGCGATGGCCTCCACATAGCCCTTGATGGAGGTAAGGGGAGAGCGGAAGTCATGGGAGATGTTGGCGATGAAGTTGTGGCGGTATTCCCCCACCTTGTTCATTTCGTCGGACATGTAGTTCAGGGTATCCGCCAGGTACCGGAACTCGTCCCGGCTTTTTACGTCGATCCGGTAGGCCAGGTTGCCGGCGGCATATTCCCTGGCGCCGCGGATGATCTTATTTAAGGGCTTGTTGATCACGAAATGCTGGACCACCAGGATCACCAGGAAGATGGCGAAGATCACCAGGGCGATGGCATGGACGATGGCCAGAAGGCTTTCCCGCTGCTGGACCACCTGGGTCATGGGCAGGTGCACGGACAGATAGCCCAGGATTTCGTAATTCCCCGTGACCGGCAGCAGGACGGAGAGCATATCCTCCCCGAAAAAGTCGAAAAAGGTGCCGATGGTGTAATATTCGGAGCCCAGGGCCACCGGATCAAAGCCGGGGCAGAAAATGTCCTCCTCCTCGGCGATGTCCGCGGCACTGTCGGAAATGATCCGGCCGTCGGTGGTCATCAGCAGGATGCGGGAACCCTGGAAGGCGCCGATGGCGGCAAAGCTGTCATGCATGGAGGAAAGGTCCATGGCGTCCGATCGGGAAGACATTCTTGAAATAATGGTTTTGGCCTCGTTGTACAGCTGCCGGCTGGAGGTGCGCACCAGGACGTCTTCCACCAGATGCGAACCGGCCGTGGAGATAAAGACAAAGCTGCACACGGCGATGATCGCGTAGGCCAGGAAGAACTTCCAGAATATTCGGATCCGCATTATTTCTTAACCTCGAATTTATAGCCGATGCCCCAGACGGTGGAAATCGCCCAGGAGGCGTGGTCACCGATTTTCTCCCGCAGGCGCTTGATGTGCACATCCACGGTACGGGTGTCTCCGGCGTATTCGTAGCCCCAGATATGGTCCAGCAGCTGCTCCCGGGTAAAGACCCGGTTGGGCGAGGAGGCCAGGAAATACAGAAGCTCCAGCTCCTTGGGGGGCATATCGATGTTTTCGCCCCGGTAGGTCACGGAGTAGTTGCTTAAATTCACGATGAGGTCCGGATATTCCACAAACTGTCCGGTGCGCTCCGGTTCCTCCTTCTGGACCGGCGGGGCAGCCTGGCTTCGCCGAAGCACGGCCTTGACCCGGGCCACCATTTCCTTGGAGTCGAAGGGCTTGATGATATAGTCATCCGCGCCCAGCTCCAGCCCCAGCACCTTGTCGAAGACCTCGCCCTTGGCGGAGAGCATGATGATGGGCAGGTTGGAGGTCTGGCGGATTTCCCGGCAGACCTGGTAGCCGTCGATGCCCGGAAGCATCAGATCCAGGAGAACCAGGTTCGGGGAAAAGACCGGAATCAGCTGCAGGGCTTCTTCCCCGTCGTGGGCGATTCTGCACTGGAAGCATTCCTTGGTCAGATAAAGGGAAATCAGCTCCGCAATGTTTTCGTCGTCATCCACGATCAGTATTCTCTGCTTTGTGCTCATGTGCATTTCTCCTTTATTTGAATTTTACGATGGTTACGCCGGAATCCCCCTCCCCGAATTCCGCCAGGGAGAATTCCTTCACGTAGCTTAACCGCTTCAGGTAGGAATGGACGCCGTTTCGAAGGGCGCCGGTCCCCTTGCCGTGGACAATCCGCACGCTGGGCATATGGGCCAGGTAGGCGTCGTCCAGGTATTTGTCCAGCAGGGCGATGGCCTCGTCCACCGTCTTGCCCAGAAGGTTTATCTCGGAGGAAACCGTCAGGGACTTGTTCATCTTGATGCTGCTGCTTCCGGAGGAGGTCTTCCTGACGGCAGCGGGCTGCTCATCGGAGACAAGCTCCAGGTCCGTCAAGTGCACCTTGGAGCGGATAACCCCCATCTGGACGAAGAGGAAGCCTTTGGAATCCGGGCGGGTGGACACCGTGCCCTTTACGTTCATGCTCAGGACCCGCACCGTATCGCCGATCATGAGGTCGGAGGCCTTTAAGGCCCGGCCGGAGCGCTTTTCGGCCTTGATGCTCATGTCGGAGCCGGCCTTGTTCATTTTCTCCCGCAGATCCGAACGCTTCTTTTCCATTTCCTTCGCGGAAACATTGCTTCTGCCGAATTTTGCGAAATCCCGCATAACGGAATCCGCATAGTCCTTGGCTTCCTTCAGCACCGCATAGGCATCCTCATTGGCCTTCTGCATGAGCTTTTCCCGGGTTTCGGCAAGCTTCCGGTTCTGGTCGTTCAGCTTCCGGTTGAGGTCCTCGGATTCCGCACGCATCCGGTCCAGCTCGGCCCGTTCGTTCTCCAGGGCAATCCGCCGCTCCTCAAGAGAGGTCAGTACGTCCTCGAAGGCCTCGTCCTGCTCGCCGATGCGGGCTTTCGCGTCCTCGATAATATAATCCGGCAGGCCCAGCTTTCCGGAAATGGCAAAGGCATTGCTCTTTCCGGGAATGCCGATGAGCAGCCGGTAGGTGGGCCTTAGGGTTTCCACGTCAAATTCGCAGCAGGCATTTTCCACACCCTCCTCGGAAAGGGCGTAAAGCTTCAGCTCGCTGTAATGGGTGCTGGCCACGGTAAATACCCCCCGGTTGTGCAGGTCGGAGAGGATGGCGATGGCCAGAGCCGCGCCTTCCGTCGGGTCCGTGCCCGCGCCGAGCTCGTCGAAGAGCACCAGGGAATTCTCGTCCGCCTTCTCGATGAAGGAGACCACGTTGGTCATGTGGGAGGAGAAGGTGGAGAGGGATTGTTCAATGCTCTGCTCGTCGCCGATGTCGGCAAAGATTTCGTCAAATACCCGCAGGTGGCTTCTGTCTGCCGCGGGAATATGCAGGCCGCACTGGCCCATGATGCTTAAAAGCCCGAGGGTTTTCAGGGATACCGTTTTGCCGCCGGTGTTCGGGCCGGTGATGATGAGCAGGTCAAATTCCCCGCCCAGCTTAAGGTCGATGGGCACCACCTTCGCCTTATCGATCAGGGGATGCCGGGCCTTCCTTATGGAAATGTATTCCTCTCCGTCGTAGACCGGCCGGCTGGCATCCATATCCAGGGCCAGCTTGCCCCGGGCAAAGATAAAGTCCAGCTCGGTAAGGATGCGGATATCCGCCTCCAGGGCTGCGGTATTGTCGAAAACCTGCGAACTTAAATCAGCCAGGACGGCGGCGATTTCCTTCGCCTCGTCCAGTTCCAGCTGGCGGATCTCGTTGTTCAGCCTGACAACGGCCATGGGTTCCACAAAGACCGTGGCGCCGGTGGCGGACTGGTCATGGATCATGCCGGGGACGCTGGCGCGGTATTCGGATTTCACCGGCACGCAGTACCGCCCGTCCCGCTGGGTTATCAGGGCATCCTGCAGATAGGTCCGTAACGGGCCGTTCAGCAGGCCGATGAGCTGGGAATGGATGCGGTCCGTACAGCTGCGGATGGACCGGCGCACATGGTTAAGCCCCGGACTGGCGGAATCGGCGATTTCATCCGGGGAAAGAATGCACCGGCGTATTTCCGCAGAAAGAGCGTGTAAGGGCTCCAGCTCCTCGAAAAAGACCTCAAGGCAGTCGCCTTCTGCATCGTTCCGCTCCCTTTTGCCGTAGGATTTCACCCGTTCGGCATTTTCACAGAGGGCGGCCGCGCCTAAAAGCTCGGCGGCGTTTAAGGTGCTGCCCAGCTTCAGACGGTTTATGGAGCCCTTCAGGTCACGGGAGTTGGCAAAGGAGATGTTCCCTTTGCGCATCAGCCGGGAGAGGGCCGCGGAGGTCTGCTCCTGCATGGTATTGATGGTTTCTGTATCGGACAGGGGAACCAGCGAAGCGCATTTTTCCCTTCCCGCATCGGAGGAGGCATGGCCCGCCAGCATATCCCGGATCTTCAGATATTCAAGGGTTTTCAGTGCTTTTTCATTCATGGCAGTCTGATCCTTTCATTTGCCTTAGTATACTATAAAAAAGCCGCGGATTAAAGCGCTTATTCATAAATTGTTCATATTCATTTGCTAACATAATCTTACTTATGCAGTTTTACTGTTTACCGGGAGAGTGCCATGGCTGAACCTGAAGAGAAACAGAACCTACAGCAGAATACCGAAACCGGAACCCCCGGCCATATCCGCGAGGTGGTGAAGAAGAGAACCCTGACCAGGGGGAAAATTCTGCGCACCATACTCTGGATTGTCGGCGGCGCAGTGGCGGCGGGCATCATTGCCGCCTTCGTTTTCGTGAAATTCCTTCCCGTTGCGGAGAGAATCATCCACGGGGACGAGCCCTCCTCCATCGTAATCCCGAAGGAGGAGACCGGAGAAACCTCCGAAGCCTCCGCCGAAACCGTTGAGCCGGTGTCCGAACCGGTGAGCGAGCCGGCTTCCGCCTCCGACAGTTCCGAAGGGGAAACCCCGGAGAGCGAGTCAGCTTCCGAAACGATGGTTATCGAAACCAAAGAGCTGGAAATCGCGGACTACATGCAGGTCATGCATAAGCTCATGGGCGTGGCGGACCTGGCCCAGGCATCCGTGGTGGATGTGGCCGGCATAGACAGCAGCATGGATTACTTCAGCAAGACCAGGGAGAGCCGCAAAAATGCCTCCGGCCTGATCGTTGCGGCAAATGAAGCGGAGCTGTATATCCTGACGTCCTACAGCGCCATCGAGGGACGCGCGGATGTGATGGTGACCTTTGTCGACAACGGCAGTGCCCCGGCAGTCCTTAAGAAATACGACCCGAATACGGGCCTGGCCATCATTACCGTTTCCCTGGAGGCGATTCCCTACGAAACCCTCCAGAAATACGCGGTGGCGGAGTTGGGCAGTACTTATAACGTCAAGCGGGGAGATCCGGTGATGGCCATCGGCAGACCCCTGGGCTATCCAGGCTCCGTAGCCATCGGCAACGTCACCTCCGTAACGGGTACGGTGGCGACCACGGACATGGACTACAGCCTATTCTATACGGACATTCCCGCAGCGGCCACCGGCGGCGGCATCCTCATCGATACCAGCGGACAGGTGGTGGGCATCATTGCCCAGAAATACGCGCCGGAGGGTTCCGATACCGTTACCGCCGTGGGCATCACCGCCCTGAAGGGCCTGATCGAGGATTTGTCCAACGGCGTTGCCCGGCCCTACGTGGGCATCAAGGGCACGGAGGTTACCGCGGTGCTTTCCTCCCGGACGGATATCCCCATGGGCGTTCTGGTTACCGAGGTGGTGCAGGATTCCCCGGCCATGCTTTCCGGCATCAAGGAAATGGATATCCTCTTAAGCATCGCCGGCGAGGAAACCGGCAACATGACCCGGTTCCGGGAGTGCCTCATGCATCATGATCCCGGAGAAACCGTTACCGTCCTGGCCCTGCGGCAGGGAGCGGACGGGTACGCGGAAGTGGAATTTTCGGTGGAACTCGGGTCACAGTAATGAAATGAAGGAGTCAGACAGAAGATGAAATATATCCAGGAGTTTTCCGAAGGAAGCAAGATTTCCGGCATTTATTTCTGCAAATCCCGGATAGAAGCAACCACCAAGAACGGAAGAACTTACCTGAACTGCGTTCTGCAGGATAAAACCGGCGTTATCGACGCCAAGGTCTGGGACGTGGAGTCACCGGCCATTGCGGATTTTTCCGCAAATGATTACGTGGATATCGTCGGGGACGTGTCCCTCTTTGCCGGATCCCTGCAGGTGGCGGTCAGAAGGCTTCGGGTCGCCCAGCCGGGAGAGTACAATACGGCGGATTACATGCCCACGAGCCGGTATTCGCCGGCGGACATGTACAAACAGCTGATGAGCAGCGCGGAAAAGGTACAGAATCCCTATCTGAAGGCGCTGATCAGCCGGTTTTTCATCGAAGATGAGGAATTTATCCGGCAGTTCAAAAACTGTTCCGCGGCGAAAAGCATCCATCACAGCTTTATCTCCGGCCTGCTGGAGCATACCATGAACGTGGTCCGGATGTGCGTGATCTACAGCAAGCTTTACCCCATGCTGAACTATGATCTGCTGATTACGGCGGCCATGTTCCACGACGTGGGCAAGATTAAGGAGCTTTCCGCCTTCCCCATGAACGACTATACCGACGAAGGCCAGCTTCTGGGACATATCCTTATCGGCGCGGAGATGATCCATGACGCCTGCAGGGAGATTCCCGGATTCCCCGCGGTGCTGGAGGACCAGCTGAAGCACTGTATCCTGGCTCACCACGGCGAACTGGAATACGGTTCCCCGAAGAAGCCGGCCCTGGCCGAGGCGGTGGCCTTAAGCCTCGCCGACCTGACCGATGCCCGGCTGGAAACCATGCGGGAGCTGCTGGATTCCTCCGTTCATAAGGAAGACTGGCTCGGTTACAACCGGATTTTCGAGTCCAATATCAGAAAGACGGACGTATGATGAAGAAAAATGACCTTGTGCAGGTGACCATTACCGACCAGATCCGGACAGGAGAGGGCGTGGGCAAGAGCGACGGCTTCCCCCTCTTTATCAAAAATGCGGTGATCGGGGACGAAATCCTCGCCCGGGTGACGAAAGTGAATAAGAAATACGGCTACGGAAGGCTTGAGAAAATCCTCAGGCCTTCCGATTTTCGCATTTCTCCGGTTTGTCCGGCCTTTCCCAGATGCGGCGGCTGCCAGCTGATGAGCATGTCCTACGAAGCCCAGCTGGCCTTCAAACAGAAGCTGGTGGAGGACTGCCTTCAGAGAATCGGCGGCTTCGAAAACCTGAAGGCGGAGCCGGTCATCGGCATGGACAGCCCCTTACGGTACCGTAACAAAGCCCAGTACCCGGTGGGCATGGATGATGCCGGCCGTCCGGCAGCGGGATTTTACGCCGGCCGGTCTCACCGGATTATTCCCCAGAAGGACTGTGCCTTAAGCCCGGCGCTTTTCGGGGAGATTACCCAGGCGATCCTGGACTGGATGGAGGAGAACGGGATAACCGCCTATGATGAAGAAACAAAATCCGGGGATATCCGGCATATTTTCCTGCGAAAGGGAGAAAAAACCGGTCAGACCGGTGTCTGCCTGATCCTCGGCAGGAAGAAGATGAAGGCGGCGGACGCCCTGGTAAAGAAGCTTTCCGCATTTCCCGACATCGTCAGCATCAGCTATTCCGTAAATACCAGCGGGACCAACGTGATTATGACCGAGGAGGCCCGGTCGCTTTACGGACCGGCTTATATTGAGGACGTGATAAACGGCATCACCTACCGGATTTCACCGAATTCCTTTTTCCAGGTCAATCCTTCCCAGACGGAAAAGCTCTACAACACGGCCCTTGCGGCAGCAGGGCTTACCGGAAAGGAAACCGTCTGGGATGTCTACTGCGGCATCGGCAGTATTTCCCTGCAGCTGGCGAAGAAGGCAGGGATGGTTTACGGCGTGGAAATCGTACCCCGGGCCATTAAGGATGCAAAAGAAAATGCCCGGATAAACGGGCTGGACAATACGGAATTCTACGTCGGAAAGGCGGAGGAGGTACTGCCGAAGCTGTACCGTGAAGAGCAGATTCATGCGGACGTAATCGTTGTGGATCCGCCCAGGAAGGGCTGCGAGACCACCGTGCTCGATACCATTTCCGCCATGTCCCCGGACAGAATCGTCTATGTCAGCTGTGATCCGGCCACCCTGGCCCGGGATCTTCGTTATCTTGCGGACAAAGGCTGGAACCCGGCCTTTATCCAGCCCGTGGACATGTTCCCGCAGACGGTGCACGTTGAGACGGTAGTATTGATGTCAAGGGTCGAAGGAAAATAGGCGCGAAAGCCCAGTAATACAGCGGTTTTCGGACAATCGAG
>CADBNF010000071.1 GCA_902796005.1 uncultured Lachnospiraceae bacterium
AATAACCACAGCGCTTTGCTGAAAGCACCATCAGGCAATAAAAAGGCCGGTCCGGTTCTCGGGCCGGCCTTTTTATTTACTGCACATATATTTATGGTTTCGGGAGCAGCATGCCGGGTATCAGCTTCCCGTTTACCGCCACCAGTATCGTCTGCACCGGCAGGATCAGGCAATAGCTGATGCAGTAATAGCCGTTGATGTGCACCGACAGGTGGGTGATAAACCCGGGCAGCTTTCCCTTGAAGGGCTTCAGCAGCTTGTGGAAGAAGGCCAGGATCACCAGGGTCACCTCCTCCGCCTTAAGGCCGTAATTCATCAGCACGGCCACGCCGCCTGCCTGTACGATACCGTAGAAGGCAGCCATCCATTCATTGCCGTTTACCCCCCAGAGCACAACCCGCTCTCCGGGCTTCATCCCCAGCTTTATAAAGGCCAGAGCAGCGGTTGCCGCCGCTTCCTTCAGCTGCCGGAAGGAGAGGGTCTGCTGTCCGGTGGTAAGCGCCGGTCTGTCCCCGTATTCGGAAGCCATCTCCTCAAGAAGCGCCGAAAAAGTCAGTTGTTCCAGATTCATTTAAAAATCAGTCCTCCACAGTCAGAATATCCAGAAATCCGGTAACCTCAAAAATCTCCTTTACGTCATTGCTGACATGAATCACCTTCATGCTGCCGGTCTTGCTCATGGTCTTCTGGGCAAAGAGCAGGACCCTTAAGCCTGCGGAAGAAATGTACTCCAGCTTCTCGAAATTCAGCACCAGCTCGCTGATGCCTTCCATGGATTCCTTAAGCAGGGCTTCCAGATCCGGGGCCGTGGTGGTGTCCAGTCTGCCTTCCAGCGCGACCTCAAGCACGTTTTCTTCCAGTTTCTTCTCAATATTCAGCATTGCTTTCTCCTTTCTGCTTTCCGTTGCAGAGATTTACATTTCTTCCGGGAAGAAATATTTCTCCAGCAGCTCCTCCCGGTATGCATTGGGCAGCTGGGTATGTTCCTGCAGATACTGCTTTTCGTATTTTCTTGCCATCCGTCGTGTCATGGGTGTTCTGGACAGCTGGGAAAACCGTTCCGCTATCGTACAGGGATAGATTTCCTCCAGGGTTTCCAGGCACAGAGCACAAAGCATGCAGGGGTGCCTGGTCAGCGGTCCGAAACAGCAGCCGCCGTCGATATTGATATCGTTCTTCTTGTAGCCGATCATCCCCGGACGGGTATTTCTCTCCACCGGCTTGTAGTACTCGGGCACGATGGTTGGCGTATGTCCGTGGACAATGATTTCCCGGGATTTGAAATTCCCGCGGAAATTCCGGTCCCACAGGTTGGATTCCTGCTGCAGCTCTTCCCTCTCCTCCCCGTATTTGTACCAGGCGTGCACCAGGCGGTAGGTCACCTTTCTGCCTGTGGCCGTGGTGATGTCCAGTTTTTTGGAAAAGGGCAGGGATTCGAAAAACAGGATGGGATATTTCAGCAGGTCCGGCCGGTCCAGCTTCTGCCGGGTCACCACCTGGGAGAAATCGTACAGGGTCTCCGGCATGGGCATATCCTTGCCCGTGCGCTCACACTCCTCCCACCAGGGCATGAATTCGTTGTGATACCAGTCGATGGCCATCTGCTCATGGTTTCCCCGCACCGAGGTATACTTGCCCTCGGGCATGATGTTATCCATGGCCCACACAAGGGTTTCCCAGACCTTCGGGCCCCGGTCGATGAAATCGCCCACAAAGTAATACCTTGCGTCGTCATCCCTGTCTTCGATTGTTTCCAGTAATGCCATCAGCTCGTCATAGCAGCCGTGGACATCGCCTATCGCATAATGCATGTGAATTCTCCTGCGGTTCCCCCCTTGCGGCCATTGTAGCACACCTTACCCCTCAGGTCAAAAGGCAGGTGACCGGATCTGTCAAATTTCCGGCCGGACTTTTCCGGTGAAACCGGGAATCGCTCCCAAATTGCTTGACAGATGCGAAGTTCCTGCTATAATTGGGAACAGTTCCCAGATTTATCATGGAGGTATATCATGCAATCCAGACCCAAATACAAGACAAAACAACGTGAAATCCTGCTTGATTACTTTAAAAATGTTCCCGGCACCCACGTGACCGCCGCAGACGTCTGTGAATATTTCAAATCCCGGGAGGCGCATATCGGTCAGTCGACCATCTACCGCCATCTGGAAAGCCTGGTTGACGAAGGCCTGCTCAAGAAATACACGATTGACGGCAGCAGCCCGGCCTGTTTTGAATATGTGAAACCGGACAGCCATGCGGACGCGGAGGTCTGCTTCCACTGCAAATGCGAGAAATGCGGCAAGCTGATCCACCTTCACTGCGAGGAGCTGGATGAAATACAGACGCACTTAAACAGCGAACATCATTTCCGGCTGGATCCCGTGCGCACGGTATTCTACGGCCTGTGCGACCAGTGCATGTAAGCCGGAGGGCAGCAGAAAGGAAAAATGAGGATGAGAAGAAAGAAAACCTCAAAAATCAGAAAAGCCCTAACCCTGTTCCTGGCCGCGATGCTGACGGCAGGCTGTCTTGCCGCCTGCGGCTCCGGCAGTCCCGCCCCGGCCGCGGAAACAGACAATATACAGATAGTTACAACCATTTTCCCGGAATATGACTGGGTCATGAACATCCTGGGCGACAACCCGGCAGGGGCAGAGGTGACGATGCTGCTGAATAACGGCGTCGACCTTCACAGCTTCCAGCCCACGGTGGCGGATATTCTCAAAATCTCCACCTGTGACCTGTTCGTCTATGTGGGCGGGGAATCCGACGAATGGGTGGATGACGCCCTTGCGGAAGCCACCAATAGGGAAATGATCGTCATCAACCTGCTGGACGTCCTGGGGGATGCCGCAAAGGAGGAAGAGGTGGTCGAGGGTATGCAGGAAGAGAAGCATGAGGAGGAAGAGCCCGAATACGACGAGCACGTCTGGCTTTCCCTGAAGAATGCCGCTCTTCTTGCGGAAAATATTTCCGCGGCCATTGAAGCCCTGGATCCGGCCAATTCCGCTGCCTATCAGGCGAATACCTCCGCCTATATTGAAAAGCTGAATGCCCTGGATGCACAGTACAGCGACGCGGTGTCTGCCGCTTCCGTTAAAACCCTGCTCTTCGGCGACCGTTTCCCCTTCCGCTATCTGGTGGACGATTACGGCCTGTCCTACTACGCAGCCTTTGTGGGCTGCTCCGCCGAAACCGAGGCCAGCTTCGAAACCGTTTCCTTCCTGGCACGGAAGGTGGACGAGCTGTCCCTCCCCTGTGTCCTGACCATCGAGGGCCCGGATCACCGGATTGCCGAAACCATCGTGGAAAACACCAAGGCGAAGAACCAGCAGATTCTTTCCATGGATTCCATGCAGGCAACCACCGGACAGGATGTTGAAAACGGCACAACCTATCTTTCCCTCATGGAAAAGAACCTGGAAATCTTAAAGGAAGCATTAAAACAGGAGTAAACGCCATGGCTTACCTCAGTGTCCGGGATTTGTCCCTCGGCTACGACGCCCATTCCATCGTGGAAGGCCTGAATTTTACGGTCAATGCCGGAGATTATCTCTGCATTGTGGGCGAAAACGGGTCCGGCAAATCCACCCTTATGAAAACGCTGCTTCGTCTGCAGGCACCCTTAAGCGGTGAGATTCTCATCGGTGACGGCCTGCAGAACAACGAAATCGGCTACCTGCCCCAGCAGACCGTGGTCCAGAAAGATTTTCCCGCCTCCGTACGGGAAATTGTCCTCTCCGGCTGCCAGGGGCGCTGCGGCCTCCGGCCCTTTTACAACAAAGAAGAAAAAAAGCTTGCGGAAGAAAATATGGACCGCATGGGTATAAAAGACCTGGCAAACCGCTGCTACCGGGAGCTTTCCGGCGGCCAGCAGCAGCGCGTCCTGCTGGCCCGGGCACTGTGCGCCACCAGGAAAATCCTGCTTCTGGACGAGCCGGTCTCCGGCCTTGACCCGATGGTGACAGCGGAAATGTACGAGCTTATCGCGGAGTTGAATAAGGAAGGCATTACGATTATCATGATCAGCCATGATATCGAGGCTGCCGTCCGCTATGCCAGTCATATCCTGCATATCGGGAAAAAGCTCTTTTTCGGCACCAGGGACGAATACCTGCACAGTGATGCGGGAAAGCTGTTCCTTATGCAGCAGGAAGGCGGTGAAGCCTGATGCTGGAAACCCTTGCAACGTATCTGCAGTATCCCTTCGTCCGCTATGCCTTAATCGTCGGCGTGCTGATTGCCTTATGCTCTTCCCTGCTCGGGGTGACGCTGGTCCTGAAGCGGTTCTCCTTTATCGGTGACGGCCTCTCCCACGTGGCCTTCGGGGCCATAGCGGTGGCAGCCGTCCTGAACCTGACCAACAATATGCTGCTGGTCCTGCCCGTCACCGTCGTCAGCGCGGTACTGCTGCTGCGCACCGGGCAGAATACGAAGATTAAGGGAGACGCGGCCATCGCCATGATTTCCGTCGGCGCCATGGCCTTCGGCTACCTCCTCATGAACCTGTTTTCCACCTCCCCGAACCTGTCCGGGGACGTGTGCAGCACCCTGTTCGGCTCCACCTCCATCCTGACGCTGAGCCGGAAAAACGTTCTGCTGTGCGCGGTACTGTCAATCGTGGTGGTGGCTGCCTTTATCCTGTTTTACAACAAAATCTTCGCCGTGACCTTCGATGAGGATTTTGCCACGGCCACCGGTACAAGGGCAAAAGCCTACAATCTGCTGATTGCCGTCATCATCGCGGTCATCATCGTCCTGGCGATGAACCTGGTGGGGTCGCTTTTGATTTCCGCCCTGGTCATCTTCCCGGCCCTGTCCGCCATGCGGCTGTTCAAGAGTTTTAAAAGCGTAACCATCTGCTCCGCCATACTGTCGGTCATCTGCGCCTTTGCCGGCGTCATTATCTCCATTCTGGCGGGGACGCCGGTGGGCTCCACCATTGTTGCCGTGGACGTAGCGGCCTTTCTCGTCTGCCTTGTGGCAGGAAAGATGAAATGAAGTACCTGAAAACGGAATAAAAAAGGCTGCCGCACGCAGTAAGCAAACTTACCGGTGCGGCAGCCTTTTTCACGGCGAAGAAGGAATTACGCTACAACCTTGTAGCCTTCCTCCTCGATGGCAGCTTTGAGCACGTCATCAGCCACTTCCTTATCCAGAACCACCACTGCGGTTCCGGCGTTGTGATCGGCAACAGCGCTGACTACGCCGTCGATCTTTTCCAGGGCTTTCTTTACATGATTTTCGCAGTTATTGCACATCATGCCTTCCACTTTAATGGTCTTTTCCATTTCCAGTCTCCTTTCATCGTTAAGCCGGTCCATATCCATATCCAGCTTTTCCAGAATCAGTTTTTCGTTGTTATCATTTCCGGCTTTGGCGGTTTCCGTCTTCCCGGCAGGCACGAGGCCGCCCTTACCGTAAATTTTAATGAAATTAAGCCGCAGGGCATTGGTCACCACGAACACCGAGGACAGGCTCATGGCCGCCGCGCCGAACATGGGGTTCATCTGCCAGCCCCAGGCTGCGATAAATACGCCGGCTGCCAGCGGAATACCGCAGGCATTGTAAATAAAGGCCCAGAACAGGTTCTGGCGGATATTTCTCAAGGTACCCCGGCCGAGACGGATGGCTGCGGGCACGTCCCGCACCCGGCTCTGCATCAGCATGATGTCTGCGGCGTCCGCCGCGATATCCGTTCCGGTACCGATGGCAATACCCACGTCGGCCCGTACCAGGGCCGGCGCATCGTTGATGCCGTCGCCCACCATGGCCACCTTGCCGCTTTCCTTCAGCTTCCGGATAACCTCTTCCTTGCCGTCGGGCAGGACCCCGGCGATGACCTCGTCCACCCCGGCGGTCTTCGCCACCGCAGCAGCGGTCTTTTTATTGTCACCGGTCAGAAGGACAACCTTGATGCCCAGGGCTTTAAGCTCCGCTACGGCCTCCGCGCCGTCCTCCTTTAAGGTATCGGCCACGGATATCAGTCCCAGGAGACGTCCGTCCTCCAGGAACAGTAAGGGCGTGCCGCCCCTGTCCGCTTCGGCATCCGCCGCGGCAAGGATGCTTTCCTCCACAGCCGTCTTTCCGGAAATAAAGGCCAGGCTTCCGCCGGTCAGGGTTTTTCCCTTATAATTCCCGGACAGGCCGTTGCCGGGCAGGGCTGCAAACTCCGTTACTGCCTCCGGCTTGAGGCCGGCGGCCTC
>CADBNF010000072.1 GCA_902796005.1 uncultured Lachnospiraceae bacterium
GGTGCGACACTCATTCTCGAATGGAAGGGAATTCAGCTCGGATGGATAGAAGTAGAAAGTGTCAGTCAGCATACCTCAGGAGATATCGGACTGGCGAACGTCTGGCATTCGGAGCAAGAATATGGTAATTATGTGTCTTTGTGGGTGCAGAATTATGCTTATATCCTACCCCATGCTGAAATGGACCCGAGCTTGTTTCCAGAATACCTGTCAGAGCTTTCAGATGAAGAAAAAGAACAGTTATTATTCCTGACGACAGGCGGAGAAGTTACGTATGCAGAAGCAACCGATTATTGTCAAACCCGTGGCACGGAAGGTAAGACCCTTTCAAAAACAGCTGCATTCTACACAGAATCAGTTGCTCCCTGTATTACTGTTAAGGATTTAACTGCTCCGTCTGATATAGCACCAACTGTATATGAGACAGAATATTTCACTTTTACCCTTCCGGAGATATGGCAGGGCCAGGTAACAGGATTGATTCAAGAAGACAGAACCGGGATTAACTACCTCGCTTTAGTATGGAAGGGTATTCCCCTGGCAGCGATAGGAGTGGAAGAGAAAGCCGCTTCCGTCGGAGGAGATATTGGTACTTCTAATATTTGGCATTCAGACGGTCAAAACAGTAATTATTGGGTTCACCTGACGGTGCAGAATATTGCCTATTATCTTCCTACCGTTGATGTTCGTGCCGCCGCTGAGGATTCCTCTGAGTTTACGTACAAGTTTTTCAAAAGTCTGAGTGCTCTTACCGATGAAGAAAAAGAGCAGTTGTTGTATCTGACTACAGGCGGAAGGGTTACGCTGGAAAAGGTGGCAGAAGGGGGAGCAATTAACAATACGGCTGATTTTTACGAAGAACATATCATTCCCAATATTGAAGTCAAAGAGTTGCCTCCCCGCGAGATAGATACTGAAGCAGTAAAGATAACAACCTTTGAGACAAGGAATTTCTCGTTTACCATGCCGGAGATATGGAAAGGTAAGGTGTCGGGTAAGATTAAAGAAATGTTCGGGTTTGAACAGCTGATTCTGGAATGGAAGGGCATTCGTCTTGCAACAATACAAGTGGACGATGTGACCGACGATATTGATGTAAGCAGCAGTTCATATGATAAGGTATGGCGTTCCGAGGAAAAAAACGGTTATCGACTGGCAATACGGGCAACTAATTATGCTTTCAATTTAGGATATATAGAGGTGCATGATTATGGGGCTGGGGCACTGGACGGTCTGACCGATGAAGATAAAAAAGAACTGTTGTACCTGACTACGGGTGGAAAACTGACACTTGAGGAGGTAACAGAGCTTTGCAGTTCTGAAGAAACGGACGACCAGACGTATGTAAAAACATGCGAATTCTATGAAGAATACATCGTACCGTATATTGAAATCAAAGAGCTGCCATAGGTAACAGGTGGGTGACAGGGGGACGTTTCTTTTGTAAGAATACAAAAATCTGCTGAAATTCTGTTTGGTTTTCGACCTGCCTTCGGATATAATATGAATAGTGGTCATATTATTCCTAGTTTGGAGAGAAGGATTTGTATGAATAATAAAAAAATTACAAAACTGCCGGCCTCAGAACTTCAGATTATGAGAATCCTCTGGAACGGCCATCCCGAAATGGCCCGTTCTGAAATCGAGCAGGCTCTGGACGGGGAAAAACGTCTGGCGCCTACAACCATCAATACTCTGCTTTCCCGCCTGGAGAAAAAAGCATTTATCTCCGCAAAGCGGGTGGGAAAGACGAATTACTACACGCCGCTGGTCAGCAAAAAGACCTACCAGAGGCTGGAGAGCCAGACGATTATCGAGCAGCTGTTCGACGGTTCCCTGACGAATTTTGTGGCTTCCCTTTATGACGGAAAGTCCATATCCATTGACCAGAAGGAGGATCTGGAGGCATTTCTGGATTCCCTGGACTGGGGTCAGAAGAAGGAATAAGGATTTCGATAAGGGAGATACACAGATGGCGGAAATGACGGAAGAAAATAAACAGAATGAACGATATCCCCGTACCATCGAGGTGCTTCTGTCCAGGGACGGCTCGGCTTTTTCCTGGCTGACGTATTTTACCGACGGGGGCGGGCTGACCCACGCGTCCATTGCACTGGATGAGGATGCGGAGTTTTATTACAGCTTTAATTTCAAGGGCCTGAAGAAGGAATACAAGACCTCCCTGCGGAAGCGGCCGCGACAGATGAAGGTTTACAAAATTGCGGTGACGGAAGAGCAGTATCAGAAGCTGAAAAGCATGCTGGAGGAAATGGAGGCAGACAGGGAGAAATACAGCTATTCCTCCCTCGGGGTGGCTTTTCGGCTTTTCCGGCTGCCTGATGTGGTCGTGGAGGATGAGGCCAAATATTTCTGTTCCGAATTTGTGGCGAAGCTTCTGGATGAATCCGGAAGTCTTGACCTGCCGGACAACTATAACCGGATTTCCCCGAATGACCTGGCAAAGGCGCTTCGGGAAAGCGGAAGGATTGTTTCCGTAACGGACGAATCCAATACGGATTCCATGACGAATGTGCTTCTTGACCCGGCTCTTGATATGCTGGCAGAGAAAACCGGAGATGCCCTGAAATCCGCCGGAGAGGCCATGGACGGCCTTAAGGAAAAGGTGGAGGACTCTGCCGGAAAAGCCAGGGAAGCCGTCGGCATAGTCAAAAAAATAGTAACGGATACCGTGGGTAAAATAAAGAAAAGGTGAAAAGAAGGGGGTAGAAACATGTCGATTCGTATTATTGCCAGAGACCATATGAAGCCCGAATGTAAGGAGGAAGCCTTCAAGCTGCTTGAGGAGCTGATTGCCTGCACCCGGCAGGAGAAGGGAAATATTGCCTACGATTACTGCCAGGACGTGAAGGATCCCGAGTATTTCGCCATGATCGAGATCTGGGCGGACGAGGAGGCCATGCAGGCGCATCTGAACAGCGAGCATTTCACCCGTATCATCCCGAAGCTGGGCCAGTGCATGGTTGAACCGGGAAGGATGGAAGTATACAAACAGGTGCTGTAACCGGGCTCCGGGAGAAATGCACCGGACCGCATAAAAAACTTGCAAGTCGGCGGCTGTTCTGGTATGATATGGGCTATGGAGATATAGCTCAGCTGGGAGAGCATTTGCTTGACGTGTAAAGGGTCGCAGGTTCGAGTCCTGTTGTCTCCATAGGGAAGAGAATCCGCCGGTATGTGCCGGCGGATTTTTTTTATTGTTACGCCCCCCCCTGTCACGTCCTCTGTTGACGCATGGTAACAAATGAGGTATAATTGCCCCGAATCTGCGTACAGGGAGAAAACAAATGAGCGAAGTATTTGATATACAGGCCTATATGGCGGCCGGCGTGGAACGGGTGGTGAAGGAAGCCCTGCGGGCGACGCTGAAGCATCCGAAGGAAACGGCTTTTCTGACGAAATTTGCACTGGCCAGCGCGAAGGGCACAAAATTACGTAAAAAGGAAGCGGAGGAAGGTCTGCAGGTACCGGCCTTTCTGATATGTAGTATTACCTCCAGCTGCAATCTGCACTGTGCCGGCTGTTATTCCAGGTGCAACAATGCCACCACGGATACCGAGGCTGTGGAGCAGCTGACCGGAGAGGAATGGGCCCGTGTTTTTCGGGAAGCCCGGGAGCTGGGCATTAATTTTATTATTCTCTTAGGGGGAGAACCGCTGCTGCGGGCGGATGTGATTCAGGCAGCAGGTGCAATGCCGGATATTCTGTTTCCGGTATTTACCAACGGTACCTTTATGAAACAACAGTATTTCGAACTGTTTGATAGCTGCCGGAATCTGGTTCCCGTTCTGAGCATCGAGGGGGACCGGGAACAGACCGACGAACGCCGGGGCAGCGGTATCTATGACAAGCTGATGGAAAACATGGAGAAAATGAAGGAAAAAGGCCTGGTTTTCGGCGCTTCCATCACTGTAACAAAGGAAAACCGGGAAAAAGCGGTTTCCGACGAATGGCTTAACGATCTGGAAAAGCAAGGATGCAAGGCCGTATTTTTTGTGGAATACGTACCCATGGATCCGGAAAGCCGGGCGATTGCCTTTGAGGACGAGGACCGGGATTATCTGATGGAAAATGTGGACAGATTGCGGAAGGAACGGCCGGAAATGATGTTTGTTTCCTTCCCCGGAGACGAAAAAAGCTCCGGCGGCTGCCTGTCTGCGGGAAGAGGCTTTTTCCACATCAATTCCCACGGCGGCGCGGAGCCCTGCCCGGTATCCGCTTATTCCGACATCAATGTGCGGGATACATCGCTGAAGGAAGCGGTACAGTCCAGGTTCTTTGCGGCGCTTCGGGAAGGCAGCCTCCTGAAAGAAGATCACGCCGGCGGCTGTGTTTTGTATGAACGGGAAGAACAGGTGAAGGAACTGCTGAATAAGCTCAGATGACGTGACATGGATGTGACAGGGGGACGGTTCTTTTGTCATCTTTTGCGTGCAAAAGATGACAAAAGAACCGTCCCCCTGTCACACCCCGAACCTCCTGCCTTACACGCATAACTAATATGAGTTATTTATTGACTCTTTAACAAAACTGATGTATAGTAAGAAAAAAGGAGCAGGGAAAAATATGCCAAGAAGAGCAAGACAGGAAAGCTGTTCCGGATTCTTTCACGTGGTCGTCAGAGGCGTAGGTAAACAGATCATATTCGAAGAGCGGTCAGATTATCGTTATTTTCTTTCAATTCTCAGACAAGTCGTTGATGAAGAGACAATAAGTGTATGCGCATATTGCCTTATGGATAATCATGTGCATCTTTTACTGTTTGATGAATGTCATCATTTACCCGTATTTATGAAAAAAATCGGTATTCGTTATGCCTTCTATTACAACCATAAATATGAACGAACTGGGCATTTGTTTCAGGATCGTTATAAAAGTGAACCGGTGGAGACAGAAGCTTATTTGCTCACTGTTTTAAGATATATTTTAAAGAATCCGGAAAAAGCCGGTATTTGTCCGGCGGACATGTATGAGTGGAGCAGTTACAGGTTTTATGGATGCAGGGATTCTTTGGTCGATACCTCTTATTTTTCAGCATTACTCGGAGACATGAAGAATTACAGGGATTTCATTTCCGGTGAGGATACTTATGAGGGATGCGATCTTCTAAAGCCTCGAAAAACAGAAAAAGAAGCCAGAGAGGTAATTAACCGTTTAGGCCTGAAGACCGGTACGGCTATTCAAGCCTATACGAAAAAGGATAGAAATGAAATGATTATGAACCTTCTAAGAGAGGGCCTCTCAATACGGCAGATAGAGCGATTGACAGGTGTAAGCCGTGGAATCATACAGAGGACAAGGGAAAAAAGGTGACAAAAGAACCGTCCCTTTGTCACCTTTTGTCACTGCAGCATGATCATGCAGTGGCGGGCGGCTGCCCGGACGGTCTGCAGGCGGATTTCCTTCCGGGTGCCGGTGAAGTGATGGCAGAAGGCCTGGCAGTTTCCCTGGTAATACAGGCCGATATAGACAAGTCCTACCGGCTTTCCTTCGTCAGCATCGGGGCCGGCATTTCCGGTGGTGGCGATGGCGATGTCCGTTCCCAGGGCCTTTGCTGCGCCGGCAGCCATTTCACGGGCGGTTTCTTCGGAAATCGCCCCGTTTTTTTTCAGGGTTTCTTTTAAGACCCCCAGCTGGCTGTGCTTGGCCTCGTCACAGTAGGTGACAAAGCCGCCCTTGAATACCTTTGAAGCGCCGGGAACATCCACGACTGAGGAAGCAAGAAGCCCGCCGGTCAGGGATTCGGCGCAGGAGAGGGTAAGACCGCGTGCGGAAAGCTTCTTCACCAGGTCAGGAAATATATAGACATCCATATTTGTATTCATCTGTCTGCTCCTTTTTTTACTATGGTCACGTTTATTTGCTGTGGATATCCAGCTGACGGAAGGGGATCTCGACGTGGGCCTTTTCCAGCTCCTCCTGGATAATGCGCAGGATGCTTCTGCGGGTATCCGGGATGATGTAGGGGTCACAGTAGAGGGCCAGCATGTAGCTGACGGAGGAGTCGTCAAAGCTCTGGGTGCCCATAAAGGAACAGTCCTCCACGAAATCCAGCGTGCAGCTGCGTTCGGCTATGGTCTGCAGGATTTTCTCCGCTTCCTCCGCGGGAAGGTCGTAGGGCAGGGGCACCAGGATATTGGTCCGGTGGGAGAGTACCTTGATCTCGGAAATGTTGTGGTTCTGGATGGTCAGGGTGCTCTGGTCGGAAAGGATTTCCATCTTGGTGCTGCGCATGGTAATCGAGATAATCCTGCCGGTGATGCCGTTGTATTCCACCACGTCCCCTACGGCAAAGAATTTGTCCGTGATGATGGTGATGCCCATGATGAGGTCCTTCAGCAAATCCTGGACGGCCAGGGCGGCGGCCGCTGCCGCAATGCCCAGACCGGCAATGGCGCCGGTGATATTCACGCCGAAGATATTCAGGAGAATCAGAAAGGCAACCAGCACGATCAGGAAGCGGATGAAGCTGTATAGTACGCTGGCCCAGGTCCGGCGTTCCTTGATCAGTCCACGTTCGGTTCTGGTGTATTTGCGATATATCTTTCCGAAAAACCACAGCAGAAATACGGTGACGGCCACCAGAATGGCCGCAAATACCAGCCGTTCAAATACGATGGGTAAATTATTGATAAATGCCTGTGCATCGGGCATGTAAGCCTCCTTTTTGTGCCGCGAAGGCCGCGCACACTGCAGATAGTTGTACACCCAATGGTAACATAAAAAAGCGGCTTTCATCAAGGCTTTCTTACCGTCTGGAAATATGTTATGATAGAAGAAGCAGCTGCCGTATCCCCCGGGGAATGCGGCTGGCGCAAAGCAAAGGAGAGAAGTAATGGAAGTATCACAGGCAGTTGAAAAGCTGATGGCGCTGCAGTCGAAAATGAGCGCATACAGGCACGCATTGTCAATCCTTTACACCGACGGCGTAACCGTTGCGCCTAAGGAGACGACGGCAAACCGTTCCCATACCATGGGTATTTTAAATGAAGAGATGTATAAGCTGTCCACGGGAGAGGAGACCATTTCCCTTCTGGAGTTCCTGGACGGGCATAAGGAAGAACTGACGAAAAAGCAGGCCCGGATGGTTTACCTTATGCTGAAAAGCAACCGGGAACTGCAGAAAATACCGATGGACATCTATCTGGAATACCAGAAGCTGCTGGTGGAAGGCGACGCTCTCTGGCATGATGCGAAGGAAAAGAGCGATTTTTCTCTTTTCGCGCCGGTACTGGGCCGGATTTTCGAGCTGACAAAGCAGATGGCTGCCTTTGTCGCGCCGGAAAAGGACCCCTATGATTACTGGCTGGACAAATATGAAAGAGGCCTGACGAAGGCCTCCTGCGACAGGTTCTTCGGCGTTTTGAAGGAAAGACTGGTTCCCTTTATCGCAAAAATCGCGGAAAAGCCCCAAGTGGACGACAGCTGCCTGCACGGGGATTTCCCGGCCTGGCAGCAGGAGAAGCTGGCTTATAAACTGATGGATTTTATCGGTATTGACCGGGGCCACTGTGCTCTTTCCACCACCGAGCATCCCTTTACCACCAGCTACGGCTCCCACCTGGACGTGCGGATCACCACCAATTACCGTCCCCATAAGGTGGATCCTTCCATGTTCAGCGTGATCCACGAGGGTGGGCATGCCATGTATGAGATGGGAAGCGCGGAGGACTTGGCGTATACCGTGCTGGACGGCGGCACCTCCATGAGCATTCATGAAAGCCAGAGCCGCTTCTATGAAAATATCCTGGGCAGAAGCGAGGTCTTTACCGCAAAGGTGCTTCCCATGGTCAGAGAATGCTTCCCCGGAAAATTCGACGACGTAACGCCGGAGCAGTTCTACAAAGCCATCAACAAGGTGGAGCCTTCCTTTATCCGTATTGACGCGGATGAGGTGACCTACAGCCTGCACGTCATGATCCGTTATGAAATCGAAAAGAAAATCTTTGCCGGCGAGGTGGCCATCGACGACCTGCCGGCCTTGTGGAACAGCCTGATGAAGGAATACTTAGGCCTGGAGGTGCCCGATGACAAGCACGGCGTGCTGCAGGACAGCCACTGGGCCAACGGCAATATCGGCTACTTCCCCTCCTACGCCCTGGGCAGCGCCTACGGCGCCCAGTTTATCGGGAAGATGCGCGCGGATCTGGATGTTGACAAGGCGATTGAAGCGGGTGATTTTGCCGCGATTAATGCCTGGAACAGGGAGCATATCTGGCAGTACGGCAGCCTTTACGAGCCGGATGAGCTTCTGGCCATGCTCCTGCCCGAGGGCTTTGATCCGAACGTCTACGTGGATTACCTGATAGAGAAATACAGTAAGATTTACGACCTGTAAACCGTGTCTGATAACCGAAGAAAAGGAGAAGAAAAATGGCAAAAAAGCTGGTGTTAACCATCCATGTAACCATCGACAGAAATGACATTACCGCCTTTGAGGGCCCCGCGGGCAGCGTGGTGATGATTCCCTTCGGCGGCACCGTGGAGGGCGAAATCTTCAACGGCGTGGTGCGTCCCGGCGGCGTGGACACCCAGGTGGTAAATATGAGCGGCGTGCGGCACATGTCCGCCCGGTACTGCCTGCAGGGTACGGACAATACCGGAGAGCCCTGTGTGATCTACGTGGACAACCACGGGTATTTCGCCGACGGCGAGACGCCGCATCCCTTCAAAACCGTGCCTGAACTGCTGACCAGCAGCAAAGCGCTGGCGCCTTACCTGCACAGGAAGGCCTTCGTGGGAGAGGGTACCCCTTCGGAAGAGGGCGTGACCATCCGCATCTTTGAGGTTGTCGAATAAATTTGGCGTGACAGGTGTGACAGGGGGACGGTTCTTTTGTCATCTTTTGCCTGCAAAAGATGACAAAAGAACCGTCCCCACTGTCACACTATTTATTCGTATATTTCTTCCTTCCGCACGGCGGCCATCTGTTTATCCGGCCAGTAACGGTACCGGAAGCCTTTTGTCTTTGCGGCGGCTTCCAGGTCTGCGTAAAGCAGGCCTTCTTTTTTTATGCAGCAATCCGCGGGCAGCGGCTCGGCAGGCGGGGCGCTGTCCGGGTCCATGCCGGGCAGCAGTTCGTTGAAGAAGGTTTCCAGGTAATCGGCCGGAACCAGCACCTTTCCGTCTTCTAACAGGGCGGAAGCGGGCAGCGCTTCGGTCATGTAATTCTTTACACAGCCGGTCTGTCCGATGCGCACCACCAGCTTTTTCTCCGAAGGCGCTTTCAGGTAATGGTCCAGGAAGGAGATAAGGGCGGCCTGCACCTCGGGCCTCCTGCCGTACCAGCCCTGGGTGTTGGAGAGGTTGAAGGCTGTGATGTCGTATCTGCTTAAGGTATCAAAGCTTCGGGCGGTCATGCCGTAGGGGATGTCCACCTGGGTCATGCCGTAGCCGCCGAAGAGGGCGACAGGCGGGCAGTCCGGGCCGATGTGGGTAATCGGGCTGGCGTATCTGGCTTTATCCACGAAGGCATCCAGCGCCGGGTCGCTTCCGTATCTGCCGGCCTCCACATATTCCCGCAGCACGTAGATGCCGCGGCCCTTTCCCTTGAAATCAATAAGGGCGCTTAAAGGTGAGCCGGGACCCTCGGTACGGTCCCATTTCTGGGCCTGGATCTCCGGGAAGCCTTCGTATTCTTCATGGATATCCTTGCCCATGTTCAGCAGGTCGCTCCAGGCAAAGCCGCAGATGGCGGCCCGTACCCGGGAGGAATATTCCGTATTTCCGCCGGTGGTGCCCTCAAGGTCCGGGTCGTCGCCCGTGGCCGCGAGGTTCAGGGCAGAATTTCCGCCTAAGGATTCGCCCATGCAGCCGATGCGGAAGGGGCAGACGCCGAAACGGTCCGCATTTGCCCGGAGATACCGGATATTTCCCTTCAGGTCATTTACATAATCCGGGAAAAGATTGCAGGGGTAGTTGCGCAGGTCGATGCCGGCCACGTTGTAGCCCTGTTCCAGAAGAGCGGGGATGATACCCCTCTGCTCGGAATAGCTGCCGCCGTAGCCGTGGATATAGACCAGGGTGGGGTTGCGTTCCAGCTGCTCCCTGACCGGCCGGTACAGGTTCATGCGCAGGGTTTTGACCGTGGGCACGAAGAGCATCTCGTCGTCAATCCTGACCGGTACGGTATCCACGATTTCCTTAAAGGCCGGGAAGCTCTGGGGCCTGTCCCCGCCTTTGTAATCCTGGATAACGCCGTCCTTTATCGGGTCTCCCTCCTGGTGGAAGGTGAAGTCCGCAAATTTTGCGATGCCCGCTTCAACCGTCCAGGTCAGATCTTTGGCCGCGTATTTCTTCCAGCAGCCGTTAAAATACAGATACCAGTTCTTTTCAAAGGTATACAGCGTGCCGGGGCCCTCGTAATCGCCGAAGGAAACCGTACCGTTGTAGACGTTTTCCGTATGCTCCACGAAGGGGACGGTGACGAAGGAGGCATGGTCTCCGCCGGTATAGAGGGTAATCTCCGGCAGGTTTTCGGGATCGTAGGTATGGTTGTAGGTCCGTTCATCCGCGCAGGTGACGGTAAACCGCAGGCGGCTTCCGGGGGTAAAGCACCAGGAAACCGGCTCGATGGCAAACTGCAGGTGCACCGGCTCCTTCATGCCCTCCGCCAGCTTTTCTTTTACGTCACTTTCCATGGAGGGATGGTAGGCGGCGCCGACGCTTTCCCAGGCTTCGTTCTTCTCCACGGTGCGGTGGGAGGCGCGGCAGCAGCCGTCCTTGATGAATTTTGAGGTACCGTCGGGGAAAACCTCCTCCATGTAGACAATAAAGTCCGCATCCGGCGCGTCGGAGGAAACCCAGAGGTCCACGCCCACGTGGCCGGTGAGTTCATTGTCGTAAATGGGGAAGAAGGGCAGAGAGGTAAAGGTAAGGCCTTTTTTATCCACCTGCCGGGCCATGTCCCCGTCCCAGCGCATGTCCATGCGCAGGTAGGTGGCGCCTTTTCCGTCCTCGTTGTCGAAGACGGAGATGGAGGTATCCACCTTATAAGCCGTGCCGGTCTCCGCCTCCGGCTTAGCCAGGGACAGGGAGCCGTCATGGACGGAGGCGATGGTGCCGGAGGCCTCCGGGGTAAAATACAGCTTCGCCGGCCGCACTGTGTCGATGGGCCAGGTATCGGCGTACCGCCACTGGTTGCCCGGTTTTGCCGCAGGACCTCTGCCGGCCTTTGCATTAAATGTATAATAGGCCACCGGCGGTTCGTTCTCCATGCCGTTGTCGATACCCTTTAAGGCATAATCCATCCAGCGGAGATGTTCCGCATCCAGATCCAGGGCGCCGTCGGGGTAGAAGGAGTCCCCGGTAAGTCCCTGGAAATGGTTGAAGGGGGCCAGAATGATGGATCCGCCGTAGGCCTTATAGCTCATGAGCTGGCCGTGGCAGCCGCTTTCGCACTGTCCGGCAATCTGGTGCTGCTTAATGCCGGAGGCCTTGAAGTCCTCCGGGGTCTGACTGGTCCAGGGCGGAAGATCAAGATTGGTTTTCTGTCCGCTAAAGCAGGGATTTTCGCTGTCCCGGCACATGTTGTTCAGGAGGAGATTGCCCACAAAGGGCTTGTTTTTGCCGGCCTGGCCGGTGACGTAAGCTTCGTATGCCTGTTCGCCTTCCGGATCATCATCCACGAATTCCACCATTTCCAGGGCTTCTTCCCGGGAAAGTATCCGCTCCTCCTTGGGGCCGGAAAGCTTCATCATATTCGGTACGGCGGATACGCCGTTGGGATAATTCTGGTAGTAAAAGTCCCGGATGGCCACGTCCGGCGTAATGGCCTTCAGCGCCGCCGGCTTTTCCGCGGCGGTGCACAGCTGGATGTAGGAACGGTTGGACATGCCGCACATGCCGATATTTCCGTCGCACCAGGGCTGGGCGGCAGCCCAGTCTATGGCTGCTTTCACGTCCTTGCGGTCCTCCAGGGAACCGAAGCTGTCGCAGGTACCGTAGGAGGCGCCGCAGCCCCGGGTTTCCACCACCATGCCGATATAGCCGTAGGGGATCATGTAGTCCAGATGCTTCGTACCGTTCCTGCCGGGACCCTTTTCCCGGAAACGGCCGCCCCGGGAACCCACCAGCACTACGGGCAGGGGCTCTTCCGGAATTTTTCCGTCCTTATCCGCGGGGAAAATCACGTCCACGGCCAGCTTCGTCCGGTCAAAGCTTTCGATGTAGAGGGATTTCCTGACCAGGCCCGGGTATTTCGCCTCGGAAAAGCCGGAATACCGGCCGGGCAGGGAGGTTCTGGGGGTATTCATAATGAGGTCTCCTTTCTTTAAACAGGTTAATATGGGCAGACGGCAGGCAAACGGCCTGCCGCCCGGGTAGTTCTTTATTCGTGAGGGTTTAAGGGGAAGCCGCCTGGCCGCAGCGGATGCAGCGGGAAACCCCGTCCTCACCCATCTGGTATTCATGTCCCAGTGGGTCTATCGTATCGGGAACCAGTTCGCCGCAGCGGGTGCACTGATAGAGAACAGCGCCGGCTTCCGTACAGGTCGGCTCTGTGCGCGATATAACCTGCATGTCATGTCCGTAAGCGGAAAGGCGTGTGCTGGAGGTCTGTCCGCAGCGGGCGCACCGGGTTTCCGAAAAACCTTCTTCTTCACAGGTGGGTTCTATTCTGGAAACCTCATACCAGTCATGCCCCAGTCCCGGGGTGACTTCTTCCCGGGTTTCGGAACAGCGGTTGCAGATGTAGTCTGTATGTCCCGGTTGGGTACAGGTTGCTTCGCTTTCGGAGGCTATCCGCCAGTCATGTCCCAGGGGCTCCGTGGTTTCCTCTTCGGTCAGGCCGCAGACGCTGCAGGTCCGGATGACGTGGCCGCCCTCGGTGCAGGTGGCATCCTGCCGCAGGGTATCCGTCCAGCTGTGATCGCCGATAGGCAGTACTTCCGTGTGTTCCTCGCCGCAGGCGCAGACGTAACGGACGGATCCTTCGGCAAGACAGGTGGCTTCGACACGTTCCGCTTCCTTGAAATCATGCTCGTGGGGATTGACGGTTACCGGTACTGTCAGGACGGTTTCCTGGCCCGGAAGGATGACCGTCACGGTGATATCGGCGCTGCCCGTCGATTTGGCGGTGATGATGCCGATTCGGGAGACTTCGGCCACTTCCTCGTCAGTGCTGGCATAGTGGAAGAGAACGTCCTTCTCCTCGGGGACGATGGAGACGTTCAGGGTATTGGTCATGCCCGGCTCCAGGGTGACAGCCTCGGGCTTTACTGTTACCGTATAATCCGTAAAGATGGTAACGGACAGGGCGGTACCGTCCACACCGCCTAAAAGCTCCACGCCCGGTCTTGCCCAGGAGGGAATAACCGGCATGAAGACAATGGTGCTCTTGCCGTAGCGCTGGGCAGTTACGGTTTTTCCGTTCAGGGAAATGATGTCGCTGCCGGCAGTAATGGACACCTTCGCGTCTGCCGGGGAAAGGGTATAGGTGTATTCCGCGGATTCGCCGGCCCGCAGCACCACCTCAGGCCCGGGGGTCACGACGATGGCAGTGGCTTTTTTCCGGATATTGCTGCAGGCGATGAGATACCCTGCCGCCGCAGCTGCAATAAGGATAATGACGAGAAGAAACACAGGAAAACGCCGCTTCGGACCGCCTGGAAAGTCGTCACCCTCCTCGTCACCGCTAAAGGGCGGCGGGGACGCCGGCGGTGTTCCGGTACCTGCCGGAGGAGGCGTCGTTTTCTCACCTGCAGAGTCATTTCCGGCTTCCGGCGAATCTTCGGAAGAGGAAAAGGCAGGGGCTGCCTCCGGTGTTTTCACCCGGCTGCCCGCCTTGGGCAGGTCCAGGGTAAAGGCGCTTTCTGCTTTTTTCTCCTCTTCGGAAGGCACGTCCAGCCTGCTGATGTTCAGGGTAAAGGCGTCCTGTAATCCGGTCCGTTTATCGGGTGTTTGATTTTCGGAAGACATGAACCAAACCTCCATTTTAAGAAGCGGGGAATACCCGCCTGGGATGCCTGTGGGATTGTCAGATACTTCAGTTGGCTATAGTATACCCCAATTTCCGCTAAAGTGCCAGACGGATTTGCGGCAGACGGGGCCGGAAAGATAATTGCAAAAAATAACGATTGAATAACGGATATTTCAAAAAATATCTGAATCCTTTTCTTAAAATTGGCGATTATGCTGAAGCTAAGATTGTAAACCATTCAGTTTTTTCTTGTACTAGCCCATGCTATACTGAAACTGGATTAAAGGAAAGATCCTTGACAATTGAATGTTCCGGTGAGTTCTTTTCGGAAAAACTGTGCGAGCGCAGGCTTTTCCGGTTAAGATTAATAGGGAATCCGGTGTAAATCCGGAGCGATCCCGTCACTGTAAAAGCGAGTTTTCCGCCAGAGATGTCACTGCGGTCCGACCAAACGCTTTTTGAAGCGTGGCGCGGCTGTGGGAAGGCGGCGGAGGATGACGACCTTAAGCCAGGAGACCTGCTCACCCGTGAATGTCGATAGTAATTCCTGCGATGGACGGGATAAGGCTATGAGAAATGCCGGCGGCGTAGATCCGCGCGGCTGCCTGTCGTGTGCACCTGTAGAATTACCAGGTGCTTTTTTTGTGCGGTTTTCCCGCTGCCTGCCCAGGAAAGTTAAAACAGGATATCACTGTCGCCTCCGTATTGTTCCTTCTCCTTACACAACATACAGGCTTTGTCATTAGACGGCAGTGGATCAATATCATGGAGGGCTGCCTGACAGCCTTCGCTGCCTGCCGTGCTGCATCCGCGGCAGGCGGCGGTTTCCATGAAAGAATGACAGACAGTAATAACTCCTTCCACATAAAGGTCCCGGTTCTGCCCGTAAACGGACAGGCCGGGGCCGCTTTTTCTCGGTCCGGATAAAGAAAAAAATTTCCACAGCCGCAAATCCGATTGTAATTGAAAAAAGATTGCGGTATAGTAAAGTCAGACAGCATTTTTGACAATAGAAGGAAAAGAACAAGCAGACATTATAGGAAATTTTACTGAAAAAGGAGAGGAAACCATGGACATTGCGGCATTGAATGAAACCAAAGGCGGCATTGCGCAGTACTGCCCGCCGGCCTGCTATGAACTTGCGGGAATGAAGTTTTATTTCTGGATGGACGACGGCTTTGACTACGAGCTGGAATTCCTGGATAAGAAGCGAGTCCGCTGGAATTTCGTGGGAAAGGAGCCCGCAGAGGCGAATTATCTGTGCGCCAAGGGCGACGACACCACCTATCTGGTAAGCTTCGAGCTGGAAAATGTGGAGCAGCGGGAGAACCACACCTTCGTCATCGACCTGGAGAACTGGCTGGTGACCCGCATCATCGGTAAAATCGGCGAGAATCCCCGCTATCCCTACCTGATTACGCCCCACTATGAATTCGGCATGATCAAGCGGGACGGGGTGGAATACGTCTCCTATCCCAGACATGGCTTCACCTCCGACCTGGAGGGCACCGTTGTGCAGTGGAATTACGGCCAGATGGAGACGGTGCACGTGTATTACTGCACCAATTTCTACCGGATTACCTATGTGCCCGAGAAGGTCACCAGCGCGGATTTCAATGAAAACATGATGGATATGCCTTCCTCCGACGAACCCACGGCCTACATCAAGATCAAGAAGGGCATGTACCTCTTCAGCCTTACCGAGGCGAACCTGGAGAAGCTCAAAGGCGCGGAATTCGGCTTCCGCAGCAATACCATGTGCATGCTGCAGAACTACAAGAGGGTGTACCAGGTAGGCCGTACCTTCGGCACCATGACCGGCCAGGACGGACAGGATATCCCCCTGCACCTGCTGTTCGGCGCATTCGGACAGCTGCGTACGATTGACAAGCATTTTCTGGAGGACCCCAACCCTTTTATCGCGGACTAGCCGCCCACATCCGGACGGCGGATGAGAAATACAAATTTGACAGAGAAAATTTTTGCAAAAGAGAGGAGAAGAATGACCATGCTTAAGTATCCCCACCTGTTTTCTCCGATAAAAGTCGGAAATGTAGTGTTCAGAAATCGTATTTTTGCTTCCCCCACCGGCTGGGTGGACATCCGCAAGGACTTTACCCTTGGGGATGACGCTGCGGAATACTATGCCCGCAAGGCCAAGGGCGGCGCGGCTTCCGTCTGCATCGGCGAATGCCAGGTGGACCATCCGAGAGGATCCAGGGGCGGTGCCTGTGTGGATCTTTCCAATCTGTTCGGCCTTTTCTATCTGGGAAAAATCGCCGATAAAATCAAACGTCACGGCGCCGTGGCCTCCGCGGAGCTTTCCCACTGCGGCCGTTACGGCGGTGCGGGCCTCGGCCCTTCCGAGGGCGAGGTGGACGGCAGACCCATCAAGGCCTACACCACGAAGGATATTGAGGAAATCATCGAAGCCTACGGCCGGGCGGCCTTCAACGCCAAATTCCAGGGCTTCAACATGGTAACGGTGCACGGCGGACACGGCTGGCTGCCGGAGCAGTTCTTCAGTGAATACACCAACACCCGTACCGACGAGTGGGGCGGAACCCGGGAGAAGAGGGCCCGCTTTGCCATCGCCATCTGCGACAAGATTCACGAGATGTGCGGAAAGGATTTCCCGATTGAGTTCAGGATCAGCGCCACCGAGCTTTCCCAGGGCTATGATGCGGCGGAGGGCATCGAGTACGCCAAGGCCCTGGACGGCCATGCGGACATTATCCACGTATCCACGGGTATCCACGGCACCCTGTCCAACGATGAGTGGCTGGCCTGCGCACCGGGTATGTTCCAGGAGGAGGGCGCCCTGGTGGAATACGCCGCGGCCATCAAGAAGGAAATGAAGCATTCCCTGGTGGGTACCGTAGGCGGTATCTCCACACCGGAATTCATGGAAGAGGTGATTGCCTCCGGCAAGGCTGACTTTGTCAACTGCGCCCGTGCCCTGATGTGTGATCCGGACCTTCCCAACAAGGCCAGGGCCGGCCGGGACGAGGACATCCGTCCCTGCATCAAATGCCAAAGCTGCTGGTCCAACATCATGACCGGCAAGCTGGTCTGCGCGCTGAACCCGGTTACGTCAAGGGAGCTGGAGTTTGATCTGACACCCATGGAAGCACCGGTGAAGAAGAACATCGCGGTTATCGGCGGCGGTATCGCCGGCATGCAGGCTGCGGTTACCGCGGCCCAGTGCGGACATTCGGTTACCCTTTACGAGAAGAACGGTTTCCTTGGCGGCGGCATGCACTGTGAGGAGAAGGTTCCCTTCAAGAAATATTTCCGGAAATACCTGGCCTGGCAGACCCGCAACCTCGAGAAGGAAGGGGTTAAGGTGAAGCTGAATACGGAAGCGACGCCGGAAATCTTTGCAGCCACGAAGCCGGATGTAATCCTAGCCTGTGTGGGTACGAAGCCGTTTATCCCGAATATTCCCGGCATCGAGGGCAAAAATGTGGTTACCGCCCAGTATGCCTTTGAAAATCCGGACAAGGTGGGCAAATCCGCAGCCATCATCGGCGGCGGCCTGGTAGGCACCGAGCTGTCCATCTTCCTGGATATGGAAGGAATTAAGAGTGAAGTGGTGGAGATGGGTCCGACCATCAATGCGCCGTCTCTGGGCACCCAGGCTTCCGTAGTAAGAAGAGAGCTCAGGGCCAGGGGCAAGGAGCAGGATGTGCATTATCTGGCTACCGCTACGAAGATCACCCCGGACGGCCTCTGCTACACCCAGGGCGGCGAAGAGAAGTTCATCGAAGCAGATACGGTTATCGTAGCCGCCGGACAGACGCCTCTTTCCGAGGAAGCCTTTGCCTTCGCACCCTGCGCACCAGAATTCCAGATGATCGGTGACTGTGCCGCCGGCGGCAATATCATCACCGCTGTACGGAACGCCTATACCGTGGCGAGGGATCTGTAAGATAGAATAGTAATAAACCATATGGTTTTCGGCGAAATCAACAGGTTGAACCGGCCGAAAACTGTAAATAACTGACCCGGCAGAAGAGTCACATCGGCGGTTCTTCTGCCGGGTCTGCTTTTTACCACTTTCCGGGCCAGGCCCCCAAAGTCAGTCGACTACATCCAGTGTTTCCACATGGGGGCAGGCGGGCCAGCCGGGATTGCCGGTTTTCATGAAGGAGGTCCAGGCCTTCACCATGCGGCGGCTTAAGTCGAAATCCCCTTCGGTCATCGGACGCCAGCAGCGGCCGAGGGTGCCGAAGACGTACCACAGCTCGGCGGAGTGGAAAGAACCCGCGTCATCGCCCGGAAGCGCCCGGCCGAAAAAGTACTGGTAGACCGGGTGGGTACCCATTTCAGCCTGCTTGCCGCACCAGGCAGCAGTGAGACCTTTGCAGTCTGCACCGAAGAGGTCATCGGCGGTACAGCCGGCCATATAGGGGATGTCGTGGAATTTACCCTTTTCCAGAAGCTCCTCGCCCGTTCCGGCCTGCACACAGCCGTCAATCACCGGCGGCAGCATGATTCGCTGCTCCATCTGGGCTTTAACAAAAGCCTCCGTCGGCGTATTCAGCAGCTCCTCCAGGGAAGAAATACCCATTTTCCGGATGAATTCCGCACCCTTTGCCTCTGCCTCCGCCAGGGTTCCGCCGCCCGGCATGGGAGAAGGATAAGCCGGGGCACTCTGCAGGATGGCTTTGCTTATCATTCCCCGGGTCAGGTCCGTGCTGGTCAGTACCTGGGCCGACATGCAGCCCGCCGACTGGCCGAAGACGGTGATGTTGTCCGGGTCGCCGCCGAAGGCCTCGATATTTTCCCGCACCCACTTCAAAGCGGCGATCTGGTCGAGGATACCGTAGTTTCCGCTTAAGCCCCCATTCCTTTCGGAAAGCCAGGGATGGGCCAGGAAGCCTAAGACGCCTACCCGGTAATTGATGGTCACCAGGATAACGCCCTCCCGGCAGAAGGCTGCGCCGTCAAACTCCAGCTCGTGGCCGAAGCCGTGGTCAAAGGCGCCGCCGTGCACCCAGAAGGCCACGGGAAGCTTTTTGCCGGCACTGTCTGCGGGGGTCCAGATGTTCAAAAACAGACAGTCCTCGTCAAAGGGGGTGGCGTATTCCGGGACGGAGTAGAATTCCTTTCCGTACAGGGGCATGTCCGCCAGGTCCGCCTGCGGAGCCCTGTTGCCCCAGCGGGTGGCCTCGAAGACGCCCTCCCAGGCTTCCCTTTCCTGCGGGGGACAGAAGCGCAGGTTTCCTGTCGGTGCTGCGGCATAGGGAATACCCCGGTAAACCAAACAGCCGTCCATGGCAATGCCGCCGATGCGGCCCTTTTTTGTATTGACAATATTGCTGATCATGATTCAACCCTGCCTTTCTTCATTTCAATAATATTTTACCTGCCCTATGCGGCAGCGTCAATCTCGGATAATCCCTTACAGAAGCTTTTCAACCGGGAAAAAAACAGGTACAATAGAGTTAAATAATCGACGAAAAATCAGAGGGCAGAAACACATAAAAAAGGACACGGACAGCTGCTGTCCGGACAGGAGGAGCAAAGAATGGAAAGAAAGTATCCCCACGTTTACGACCCGTTTGAAATCCGCGGTGTATGGTTTAAAAACCGCCTGCAGCAGGCGCCTCCGGGCTGCTTTTTCGCCGGTGATGACCGGGGCTTTGTAACGGATCTTTTCGTTAAATATTTCCGCCAGTATGCAAAGGGCGGTGTGGCCATCTGCGAAGTCGGCAACTGCAGTATCGATATTACGGAAAGCAGTGACGAGGACAGGCAGCTGCAGCTTTCCGATCCGGACTGCGTACAGAAGCTGAAGCTTTTTGCGGAGATGTGCGCCAGCTATGGCGTGCAGGGTGTTATGGAGCTTACCCATAACGGGAAGGATACCGCACCGGAGAAAATCGGACGCGCAGCCTGGTCCTGCTCCTCCTTCATTACGCCGGCGGAGAAGGTACGGGCGAAGATGCTGGGAAGAGAGCCGGTACCCACCGAGGCCATGACCGTGGAGCATATTCACGAGACCGTCAGGAAATACGCCCGGGCAGCGGGCTTCTGTAAGGCGGCAGGCATGAAGATGGTCAATATTCACGGTGCCCACGGCAACCTGATTGCCCAGTTTGCCAGCCCTTATTTCAATAAAAGAACCGACGAGTACGGCGGTTCCCTGGAAAACCGGGCCAGATTTGCCTGTGAGGTCATTGACGCGGTGCGGGCGGAGGTCGGTGAGGATTTCGTAATCGAGTACCGTATTTCCGCAGACGAAATCCACCCGGACCAGATGCATCTGCCGGAGACAATTGAATTCATCCGGCTGATTAAGGACAAAATTGATATTCTGCATATCTCGGCCGGCATTCATGACGTCTGGGGCGAACCCTATTATATGCGATACCTCATGAGCAACTATACCATGCCCCAGATGCTCAATGTGGAATTTGCCGCGGCCGTTAAGAAGGAATTTCCCGATTTGTTCGTGTCCGTTGTCGGCGCGATTAAAGACCCGGCGCAGGCAGAGGAAATCATTGCCTCCGGCAAGGCGGATATGGTGGCCATGAACCGCGGGCTGCATGCGGACTATGACATGCCGAGGAAGTACGCGGAGGGCAGAGAGTGGGAGCATATGCCCTGCCTCCGCTGCCAGTGCTTCCGGATGGCCAGCCCCCATACCGCGAAGCTCTGCTCCGTGAATCCCATGTGGGGACGGTTTGACGATTATCCCGAGGGCAGGCTTCCCCTTGCCCCGGTAAAGAAAAAGACGGCGGTAATAGGCGGCGGCCCGGCAGGCGTGGAGGCGGTGAAAAGACTGTTGGAGCGCGGCCACGAGGTGACCCTCTACGAGAAAAATGACCGCATCGGCGGGCATATCAATGATGCCTGCGGCGCACCCTTCAAGCAGGATTTGCGGGATTATCTTAAATACATGCAGGATTTTGCGGCAAACTGCGGGGCCAGGGTGCTGCTGAATACCGAAGCCACGCCGGAAATGATTGCGGCAGAGCACTATGATGCGGTTATCGTCGCTGTCGGCGCGGACCCGGTGATGCCTCCGGTTCCCGGAAATGATAAAATGCCGGTGTACTGGGCGCCGGATGCGGAAAACGGTAAGGTCCCCTGCGGCGAAAACGTGGTTATCGCAGGCGGAAGCTCGGTGGGTACCGAAGCCTCCATCAGCCTGGCGATGAAGGGGAAAAAGGTCACGGTTATCGAAATGGCCGAAAAGGTCAACCTGATGAAAAACGGATCCTTCGGCGACCTGGAGCGGCTCTCGGACAAGTATGGTGTCAGGCGCATGCTGGGTTGGCGGCTTGCACAAATCCGCGAAGACGGCGTGATTGCAGAACGCACCGGTTCCGCCGGGACTACGGAGGCAGAGCGGCAGTTTATCCCCGCCGATACGGTTCTTATGGCTGTCGGCATGAAGCCGAAAACGAAGTACGCGTTTTCCTTTGCCCATGTCTGCCCCGAAACATCGGTCCAGGTTATCGGGGATGCCGGCGCTTCCGGTGATATCCGGGATGCGGTATACCATGCCTTCGAGGCGGCAAGATTTGTATAAAAATAACGCGGGGCAGCAGCCCCGCGTTATTTTGTTTGCGGTTATTTCTCCGGCAGGTTTCCCTTACGTATCTGGTCCTTCAGGATCCGGTCGGTAACCTCGAAAAGCCTTGCGCTTCCCAGGGCGGTTTTTTTCTGCCGGCCGTACACCTGCTCCGCGGTAACTTTGTGGGCTTTCCAGTCCCCGCCCTCATTGCTGTTGTTCAGCAGCAGGGGCTGCAGGTTGTCCAGGGAGTGGGCAAACCGGGATTCGGCGGTTTCATAGGCCTCAAATTCATCAAAAAGGGCGGTGAGCGCCTCCTTCTGGTCCGCCGGCAGCATGCCGAAGATATGTTCTTTCGCGGCGTCTTCCCGTTCCTTCTGGGTGGCCAGTCCCTCCGCGTCGTAGGCGTAGGTGTCCCCGGCCTCGATTTCCACGATGTCGTGAATCAGGCACATGAGCATCACCTTTGCCACGTCCACCGGTTCATTGGCATATTCCGCCAGCAGATAAGCCATGATGGCCATGTGCCAGGCATGCTCCGCATCATTTTCCTGCCGCCCGCCGTATGAGAGGTGGGTCTGGCGGAGAATGTTCTTCTCTTTGTCGATATACAGGCTGAAATCCAGCTGTTTTTGCAGTCTCTCGTCCATGCTGTTTCCCTTTCTTCGGGGATTCCCCGCTTTCATTATACTGTCATCCTCTGCAGATTCCAATGAAAAACTGAAGGCGGCAGAAGAATAAACCTTAAATAGGCAAAAGCCGGCGCCTGTGGTATACTTTAAGGCAGAATATCTTCTTAAGGAAAAACGTGAATATGAAGCATATCCTTGGAATTGACATCGGAACGACAACCATTGCCGGCGCGGTGCTTGCGGGTGAAACCGGCCGGGTCCTTCATACCCTTACCCTGGCGAATCCAGGCAGCCTGCAGGATCCGGAAAGCTTTGCCCGCCTGCAGGATCCGGAAAGCGTCTGCCGGACTGCATATGAGGTGCTGGAAAACCTCTGCGCCTGGACGGAAAGGGAAACCGGGGCAAAACCGGCGGCCATCGGCCTGTCGGGCCAGATGCACGGCATCCTCTATATCGACGGCGAGGGACAGGCGGCAAGCCCCCTTTACACCTGGCAGGACGCCAGGGGAGACGTAACGGAGGAGGGAACGTCCGCCGTAAGCCTGGCACGGGCAATCTCGAAGGCCCTGGCTGCGGCCGGATACGGCTGGATAACCCATCTTTACAATCAGCGGCACGGCCTGGTGCCGGAGGCGGCAGCAAAGGTCTGCACGATTGCGGATTATTTCGGTCTGCGGCTTACGGGAAGGAAAACGCCCCTTCTGCATTTCTCCCAGGCGGCTTCCTTAGGCTTCTGGGACATTTACGCCAACTGCTTTGACAAAGAAGCCATGGAAAGGACGGGCATTGACGGCCGACTGATCCCGGCAATCTGCCCGGAGCCGGAAAGGCTGGGAGACTGGAAGGGCATCCCCGTGTGCACGGCATTCGGCGATAACCAGGCGGCCTTCCTGGGCACTGTGGGCCTGGAAAAGGGCGTCCTGCTCCTGAATATGGGCACCGGCGGACAGGCCGGCATGCTTTCGGATACGGTCTGCACGGCGGAAAGCGTGGAAACCAGGCCCTTCCTGGCAGGAAAATACCTGCTGGTAGGCGCTTCCCTGTGCGGCGGCAGGGCCTATGCGGTGCTGGAGCGCTTCTTTAGGGAGTATGTTTTCGCCTTTACCGGAAAGGAGGAAAGCCAGTATGCCCTGATGGAGAGACTGGCAGGGGAGGCCCTACAGAGCGGCGGCGAACCCCTTCGGACAGAAACCCTGTTTGCGGGCACCCGGAATGAACCGGACCGGAGAGGCAGCATAACCGGGCTTTCCGAGGACAATTTCCACCCCGGACAGCTGATATATTCCGTGATGGAGGGCATGGTCCGGGAAATCCATGAAATGTACCGGGCTATGGGAACCGGCGCGGACCGGGTGGTCTGCTCCGGCAACGGCTTCCGGAAAAACAGAATTCTGATGGAAATTGCGGAGAAAATCACCGGCCTTCCCGTAAGCCTGGCGGACTGTGAGGAAGAGGCGGCCTGCGGCGCGGCAAAGGCTGCGGCGGAAATGTTGAAAAGGCAGTAAAAAAGGGGCATCCGGATAACTTCCGGATGCCCCTTCGGGGACTGGCGTGTCGACAGGGGGATGGTTCTTTTACTTTGTTTAATCCGCCTTCGGGGTATCCATTCCTTCATACCTGTAATACCAGCCGTCATGGCCTTTCCTGCGGAAGATCTTGCCGATGCTTCCGAAGGGGTAGAAGGGCATGTAGTTGATCGGCGCGCCGACCCGCTTGAATACAATCGGGGTGTGCCAGGCGCCGGCGGGGATCCGGACAACCGTCGGTTCGGTGATGGTGTAGGTCTCCATGTGGTCCGGGTCATCTCCGATGGAGAATTCGATTTCCGCATCGAAGTCAAAGAAATTCGTGATATCCGCGCCGGTAAAGAAGATGTATTCCTCCACGGCATGGTGCATATGGGGTTCCTCACCTACGGTGCAGGCTTCCTTTACCAGGTTGGCTACGGTCACCAGACGGGAGCCGGGCATATCCTTTTCGCCGAGGAAGCCGATGCGGGGGCTGACAAAGCGGGGATCGTCGTGCTCCTTCGGACGGAAGGTGTGGACGTATTTGTCATATTTGCCGGTGCGCGGCTTCTTCGCCATCTCATAGAAGGGGGCCATCATTTCTTCGTGAGATTTTTTATTCTCTTCCGTGTCGGTCATCCTCTTGGAGAAGCACTCGCCGCAGTAAATGCATTCCTTCGCGCGGTCCTTTACACAGCGGCGGATGCCCGCGCCGTCGTAACGGAATTCCTTCTCCTTTCCGTCCTCACCGAAGACCGGAGAAATCTTGGACCAGTCGCCGTCGCAGTACATGGCGGAAAACAGCACAGGCTTGCCGATGCGGCGGAAGTTGATGGGGCAGTGGTACATCTTGGGCGGCACGCGGATGATGGTGGGCTCGGTAATGGTGTACATCTCCATGTTCAGGGGATCTTCACCCAGCCAGATGTCGATTTCCGCGTCGAATCCGTCGAAGAAGTGGTTGAAATCCGCTGTTGCCAGAACGATATACTCGTCCACGGCATGGTGGGTATGCGGATATTCCATGATCAGTTCCTTCGTGATGGAGGTGAAGTCCAGATAGACCTTTGCCTTTTCCATCATCGTGGTTCCCCGGAAAAATCCACGGGGGGTTGCAAACCCGTACCAGCTGTGGAATTCCTTGGGGATCGTGAATACACAGTCATCATATTTTCCCATTGTATTCTCCTCCTTTCTCCTTAAGAAAAGAATAGCATTATTTCAAAAGGATGACAAGAAATTTACGGGTAAAGTGGGGCCGGAAGTGTAGTTTTCGGGACTGTATTTTCCGGTATACTGAACAGGAGTGCAGGCAGAGGGGAGAGAAAAATGGAAAGAGATGCAGACACCGGAAATTACCCGCCGGTGCATGAAAAACCAGAGGAGGATTTTTCCTGGGAAAGGCTCCTTATGCTCTGGGAGAAATACCCGCAGTACCATGAACCGCGCACCTTCGCAACGATGGAGGCGCTGCTTCTCGAGCACGAATCCTGGCGGGCGGATTTTGAAGGCCTCAGGCAGGAATACGAAGACGGGCAGTACGATCGGTTCCTGGTGCAGCTTTCCTGGGCGGACCTTCCTTACCGGTATGCCACGAAGGAGCGGATAGAGGCCGCCGGAGCGGAAAGGGAGAATCCCTACGTGCAGGCCTTTATGCGGCAGTTTGCCGGGATTGATACCGACCGGAAGGCCTGCTTTCTCTTTCCGGAAAGCTATGTGCCCCGGTTTTTCGTGGTGGCGGAGGCCTGCAGGAAGGCAGAGGTGTTCACGCCGGTTAAGAATCTCTTCCCGGACGAGGAAAAGGTCCACTACCTGGCGGTATTTGACAAGAAGGACATGGACAGCGTGCTCCTGCTGTACCACCTCCTGTATACCAATGCGGAGCAGGAGGTCTACGGCGGCTATTCCCTCTACGATTATTCCCTGCCCTGGTACCAGAATCACCTGCAGGAGGATGGCTGCGTGCTCCGGTCGCCCTATCTGCCGGACCGGACGGCAAAATTCCTGGGAAACCTGCCCTTTTACCATAACCCGGCCAAGACGGTGTACGTCCGGCGGAATATCGCCCATTTGCTGGAATGCGGTTATTTTTCCTCGGAGCTGGAGTTTTTCCTGCAGCTGACGAAGGTGATTCTGCCTGTGTTCCAGTGGTGGTACCGGGACCTGGCCCTCTATGAGGAAAAGGAGGGGTACCGGACGAACTGGCGGCTGGAGAGGACACGAATACGGACAAAGCTGACGGCGGAGGGGATTATCCGGCCGAAGTGGAAGCATGAGCTGACCCTGTTTTACCGGCTGCGGGAAGCATACCCGGATATCCTGTACCAGTACCGGCCGGACTGGCTGGGCCGGCAGAGCCTGGACTTTTACCTGCCCTCCCTGCAGACGGCGGTGGAATACCAGGGCATCCAGCATTACCGTCCCGTGGGCTTTTTCGGCGGGGAGGAGGCCCTGGCCGCCCGCCGGGAGCTGGACAGGAGAAAGCGGCAGCTTTGCGAGGAGAACGGGGTGCGGCTGATCGAGTGGCCCTACAGTGTGGAACCCACAGAAGAGAATGTAAAGCGGCTTGTTGGCGCCTGAAAACCAGGAAATCAGTCTCCTGGTTTTTATTGATAGATGAACTTAATGACATTGCTAAGAATGGTATGAACGGGCAATAGGAATTCACGGCCTTTATATTATAATAAGAGTGTGGAATTATCGTTTCCGATGGAAATACACTGTTATACGGGACACTGCGCCGGGACGGCGCAGAAGAAGGAGGATAGAAGAATGACAATCCGGAAAAAGACAGCACCTGCGGTGCTGGCCGTTGTCCTGGCGCTCTCTTTGGCGGCCTGCGGCGGTAACGGTCAGCAGCAGGAGACCGTTTCGGAGAGCGGTTCAGACAGTATAAGCGCCCTGTCTGCTGAATCCTGCGTATCGGAACCGAAGGAGCTCAAGCCGGACGTCTCAGACAATACAGAAGACCCGGCGGCAGCAGCTTGCGGCAGCTGGTACGGACTGTACAGGGAACTTCCATACACGATGGAAATACAGGAGGACGGCAGCTACGTGCTGACGATGAGCTGGGATCCGGAAAATCCCCATACCGGCACCTGGTCCTGGGATTCCGGCATCGTCCGGCTGGAGGATTTTGAGAATTCCTGGCTGGAACTGCAGTCAGAAGACGCCCTTTACTGGCCGGATATGGAAACGGTTCTCGTCCGTGAAGAGCTTGCAGTTTATGTTCCGGCAGACACGGTTGCGGCGGACAGCCCGGAAGCTTTTGCCGGTTACTGGCGGAATACATACATGGTGATTGACGGTGTGATGGTAACTGCGGATTTCCTGGAGGATGATACGGACGTTTTTATTGACGGCGGTAAAATCGTCCTGGGCGGTCCCTTCGGCGATATTGTTCGGGATTTTACCTTCGCAGACGGCGCGATTACGCTGACAGAGCAGATGGAAGACGCGGTTCTGGATATCACCCTGCAGCTGCAGGAGGACGGCGGTCTTCGCATGACCCTGGATGCGGAAGAGGATACGGCGGTGCTGTACCTGTTCCCCGACGAGGAATATGCTGCAGGGGCCAAGTAAACAAATTGCAGGTGCGGCAGAGTATCCTGTCAAAACCTGAAAGTTTCAAAATGTATACTTTTCAAAAAAATGGAAATCAATTCTGCGCCGCAAACGGTATGATTTGGGGCCAGGCCCGGGAAGTGGAAAAAACAGACCCGGCAGACAGAACAAGCCGACCCGGGACCAGATACAGCTTCTGAACCTGAAGGAGGGGGACAAGGTCATTTTCCTTTACCGCAAAAGAAGTGCGGACGATATGCCCATTGTCCTGATTAAAACCTACCTGCCCTACAGTGACTGCGGGTTTATCCTGGAAAACCATGACCTGGAAAAGGAAAGCCTCTATAACATCTTAAGCCGCTCCCCGGAAACCGCGGTGGTGAAGATCGACCGTGTGCTTGAGGCCACGGAAGCCACCAGGGAAGACGCGAAATATCTCGAATATAAAGAGGGAAGGGCTATTCACCATATCCGTTCTCTGGGGTATAATGTATACGGAAAGCCCATCGAGCTTTCCTTTGCCGATTACCGCGGGGACAGGAACAAATTCGAAGTGACGGTGTATAACACCAACTGACCTGTCCTTCGCAAAAAGATGCAGATTCAGGGAGGACGAGGAGAAGATGAGAAAGATTATAACCCTGCCGGGAGAAGTCATTGATTTTGAAACCGTTTTCATGGAAAATGAGGCGCTGGCCGAAGAGCCGGTGAAAAAAGGCCGGTTTGAAAAGGTGGAATATACCACCGACGTGTACGAGGACGGGAAGACCTACAGCAAATACTGCAACGTCTACCTGCCCTGGTGCTACGATGCGGAAAAGGACAGCCGCCGGTTCAATATCATGTATTACCAGCACGGCAATACCCTGGATCCGGATTTCTTTACGGACCCCGAGCGGAAGAAAACCCTGGACCGGCTGTTTGAGCAGGAGGGCATCGATCCCTGCATCCTGGTGTTCACCACCTATTATTTTGACTGTGTGACGGATGCGGACGTGCGCGCGGATACGGGCTATGTACCCGCCGGCGACGGCAATTACCTGGGGGTGAAGGCCAATTACTGGAAGGAGGTCGTCGGGGACATCCTGCCGGCGGTGGAAAGCCGGTATGCCGTCTACGCCGAAGGAACCTCTCCCAATGAACTGAAAGCGGCCAGGGATCACAGGGGCTTTTCCGGCTATTCCCGGGGCGGCGTGTGCACCTGGTACATCATCCACAATGCCTTTGATTATTTCCGCTGGTATTCGCCCATGAGCTGCCATACCACGGCAGGCAAATACATCCAGGAGCCGGTCACGGAGGCCGAGGCGGTGGCCTATATCACCGCGCCGATCAAGGCCCGGCCGGACCTGCCCTTCTTCATCTATGCGGCGGCGGGGGATGCCACGGACGCCCAGCTGATGAAGAAGCAGCTTAAGGTGCTGACAAAGGAGCCGGAATTCTCCTTCGGCACCGACGGGAAGACCGACAACATCTATCTGACCGTGTCCGGTTTCCCGCATCATGACAAATACGCGCCGTATTATTATTACAATGCCCTGCAGGTGCTTTTCAAAGGGATCTGAGGCAGATGTTTTTTGACCGAAACCGGAAAAAAAGGTGTACTTTTTTTCCGGTTAAGTTTATAATTTAAAATAAGAATAGTGCAGATAAAGCAGACATATATTCTAAATTCATAAGAGAGGTGCGTTATGGGAAAATTTGTTGTAAAAACCACGAAAACCGGCATTATGTTCAACCTGAAGGCTGCCAACGGCCAGGTTATCGCCACTTCGGAGATTTATAAATCCGAAAGATCCATGAACAAGGGCATTGCCAGCGTTGTGAAGAACGCACCGGCAGCCGCCACCGAGGACCAGACCGTGGAAGAGGTGGCGAAGCAGAAATGTCCGAAGTTCGAGCTTTATACCGATAAAGCCGGAGAATTCCGCTTCCGCCTGAAAGCCACCAACGGCCAGATCATCGCCGTAAGCCAGGGCTACAAGACCATGAAATCCGCCCTCAACGGCATCGATTCCGTGAAGAAGAACGTAGTGGATGCCCCGGTGGAGAAGGAAGAATAAGCCATACAGACAAAACACACAGAGACATAATTTCGGCAGAGCAGCTTCACGTCTGCTCTGCCGTTTTTAAGTGAAGGGAAGAAATATTATGGACAAAATACCAAGCTTTACCATCAATCATCTGGAGCTTCTGCCGGGCATCTACGTATCCCGCAGGGACGAGAAGAACGGAGTTGCCCTGACCACCTTTGACCTTCGGTTCACCGCGCCGAACCGGGAGCCGGTGATGGATATGCCGGCGGTGCACACCATCGAGCATCTGGGCGCCACCTACCTGCGCAACACCGAAGGAAAGGAAGATGTGGTGTATTTCGGGCCCATGGGCTGTCGGACCGGCTTCTACCTGGTCATGTTCGGCTGCTTAAAAGGGGCGGATATTTATGAGAAAATCCTGGCCATGTGCGACTTTATCCTGGGCTTTGAGGGAGAGATTCCCGGGGCCTCTCCGAGGGACTGCGGCAACTGGTCCGAGCAGAACCTGAACATGGCCAAATACTACGTGGCAAAATACCGGAAGGAACTGGAAGAGAAGCGCTTTGTGTATCCGGAATAACCGGAAAGGGAGAGAGGAAATGAAAGACAAACTGACCATGTACGGTGTGGGAGATATCGCCGTTTACCGGGAGGATCTGGATTCTGCCTTTGTCCATGTGGCGCCTGTATTTAAGGAAGCGGACCTGGTTTTCGGCCAGCTGGAGGCGGTGTTAAGCGACAGGGGCGACCTGTCCAGCTGCACCCGCATGGGCTGCTCCTCCGTGCCGGCCCTGGCCGGCGCCATCAAAAGGGCGGGCTTTGACGTGATTTCCTTTTCCTCCAACCATGCCCTGGACTACGGGCGGCAGGCCTTTTTCGATACCCTGGACAATATCCGTTCGGCCGGCCTGTACCTGACCGGCGCGGGGGAGAACGAAACCGAGGCCCGGAAATACCCGATCATCGACGTGGAGGGCACGAAGGTGGCGGTGCTGGGATACAACTCCATCCTTCCCCAGGGCTTCTGGGCGGAGGAGGCCAGGCCCGGCTGCAATCCCGCCAGGGGAATTACCGCCTATGTGCCGGTGGAGCACGACCAGCCGGGCACGCCGGTGCGGACCTACACCTTCCCCCATCCGGATGACCTGAAGCATATGCTCTCCGACATCGAGGAGGCGAAAAGATGCGCGGATGTGGTCATCGTCTCCTTCCACTGGGGCATTCATTTCAAGGAGGCGGTGCTGGCGGATTACCAGCGCTATTACGCCCATTTTGCCATTGATGCCGGGGCGGACCTGATACTTGGCCACCACGCCCATATCCTGAAGCCCGTGGAGATTTACCACGGAAAGGTGATTTTCTACAGCCTGGGCAATTTCGCCATGGAGGAGGTCACCAATATGCTCAAAGACCAGAAGGCCAAGGGGCAGGATATGAAAACCTCCAAAAGCCACCGGGAGATGACGGCCATCTCCGATGCGTTCAAAACCACGACCCGGTGCTTCCCCATGGACTGCTACCTGACCCTGGCGGCAAAGTGGACGGTGGAGAAGGGGAAAATCACCCGGGTGGGCTTCGTTCCCGCCTATCTGCCCGAGGACTGCAATCCCTACCTGTGTCCGCCTTCGGATCCCCGCTTCGGGGAGGTGGTGGACTATATGAGGCGGATTACGGCAGCGGAGGACCTGGATACCCGGTACACCCTTTCGGAGGACGGCAGGGAAATCATTCTTACGTAACAGGAGGGCAGGATGGAAAAGATAACGGAAAAACTGGCGCAGTTCATCGAAAATACCCGGTATGAGGACATTCCCGAGGAGGTGCTGGCGGTACAGAAGCTCTCCGTGCTGGATGCCTGCGGCATCACCATGGGCGCCGGAACCCTGGGGGACGGCTGCGCCGAAATGGTGGCGCTTTGTGAGACGATGGCAGCCGGCGGCAGGCCGGAGGCCTCGGTGATCGGCTTTGGCCGGAAGCTTCCCATGATGGCCGCTGCCATGGCCAACGGCGCCATGGCCCATTCCCTGGATTTCGGGGATACCCAGATGGAGGGCGGCGTGCATTCCAATGCCTCTTCCTTCCCCGCGGCCCTCGCCCTGGCAGAAACGAGGGGGAAGGTGTCAGGGAAGGATTTCCTGACCGCCCTGGTCCTGGGCAGCGAGACCGCCGTCCGGGTTGCCCTGGGGGTGACGGAGGAGCTGGTCCGGTTCGGCTTTTATCCGCCCACCATCTATTCCTCCTACGGCGCCGTTGCCGCCGCCGGCAGGCTTCTGGGGCTTTCCGCGGCACAGCTGGAAAATGCCTTTGCCTTCAACCTCTGCCAGACCACCTGCAGCGCGGAAATTGTTAACAGCTCCGATACGGTGGTGCGCTCCGTGCGGGAGGCCTTTGCCGTCCGCAATGCCCTGACGGCCGTGCTGATGGCGGAAAAGAACCTGGCGGGCTTTCCGGCGGCTTTGGAAGGAAAAGCCGGCCTTTACGCATCCTTTGCCCGGGGCAAATGCGCGCCGGAAAAGGTGACGGACCGCCTGGGAGAGAAATGGTACAGCGGCGAGCTGTATTTCAAGCTCTGGCCCAGCTGCGCCGGGACCCATCCGGATATCCGCCTTCTGAAGGATATCATGGAGAAGAACAGCCTGACGGCAGCGGATATTGAAGAGGTCTGCGTGACGGTTTCCTTAAGAAACGGTATGCTTGTCCAGCCGGAAGAGGTCAGGAAGGCGCCGAAAACCGCGATCATCGCCAAATTCAGCGTTCCCTATGCCTGCTCGGTGATGGCGGTCAAGGGCAGGGTTTCCCTTTCGGACTTCCTGCCCGGGGCCCTGGAGGACCCGGCGGTGCTGGCCTTCTGCCGGAAATTCACCTGCCGGGTGGAGGAGGCCTGGGGACCGGAGGCGGCCCTGAATACGGAGATGACCGTGAAAACGGCAGATGGCAGAAGCTTTACCGGAAAGCTTTCCCATAAAGAGGCATCCTTTGCCCCGGTGACCTTTGCCCAGGTGAAGGAGAAGATGCTGGCCAATGCCGCCCTTGCGCCCTGTCCGGGGACGGAGGAGAACCTGGAGAAGCTCTGCAGCCTGGTGGAGCACCTGGAGGAGGTCGCGGATATCCGCGAGCTGGCCGCGCTTTTATAAATTTAAAATATTTTCTTTCCGGAATCACCTGCCGGCCCCGGAACAAATTGTTCGGGACAGGCGCTGATTCCGGAAAATACTTGATTTATTGCACAAACAATTTAAAATTATATCAGAGATTAGATTTGTATTGTTGCATAATTTAGAAATATTCAAACAATTTAAAAGATTTTAAAAAGATGTTGACAAATTTCCCTGCGTCAGTTATAGTAAAGCCAGAAAGAAACAAGAGAGTTTTCTAAAGACAAAACCAAAGAGAGGTGCGGTCCAATGGATGTCTGATTCTTACCATGAAATCTCTTAAGAGTTTATATAAAGAAACCCGTAGGAGACTGAACGTAAGAGGTCCACACAAGGACGATCTAAGGAAATGATGAAGAAGGAGGTACAGTCCAAAGAGAACTTAATTGCAGACTCATAATTTAAGAAAGTTGAAGGTGTAGACAATGAAATTAAAGGAAATTCATTAATCGCCCGGTCGAGAGGAAAAAGAATCGACCGGGCGACTTTCATTTTACAGGGAAATATGGTACGCTGTCTGTACACGGAAAAACGAAGCTCCGTGAAGAATACAGGCAGTTTTTTTAGTACTGACAGGAAAGGAAGGAAGCATATGAACGGCAGAGAACTTGTCCTTGCGGCAATCCGCTATGAGGAGACTCCCAGGGTTCCCGTCTCCGTACTGGACGGATACACCTGGATGATGAAACAGAACGGCATGTCTTTTCAGCAGCTTTTTGACATGGAAGACAGCGAAGCTGCGGATTTTATCCTGAACACCTACGAAGCACTTGGTTCGGATATGATTTTTTCCAACGGACAGTGCAGCAGCGCGGTTAAGCAGGCCCTTGGCGCGGAGGTGGATTTCTCAGCGGTCGGCGCACCGGCCCAGGCAAAATCCCTGCCCTTTGCCAAACCGGAGGACTGCCGGCAGTTCACCGTTGAAGAGGTCTTTGACCGGACGGCGAAGCAGCCTGTTTTTGCCGGCCTTTCAAGGCAGCAGCGGCTGTTCAACGACCGGGCGGGCAGGGAAAAGCTCATCTGCTCCTTCGGCCTTGGACCGCTGACCATGGCGGCAGGCTTCCTGGGCATGCAGCCCCTGATGATGGCCCTCTATGAGGATCCGGACAACGTGAAGCACCTGTTGGATTTCGGTGTGGAGCTGACCATCAGGCTGGCAAAGCTCCAGGCGGAAAACGGGGCGACGGCCATTTCCCTGGCGGATCCCTTATCCTCCATCAACCTGATCAGCGACGAAACCTTCGCGGAATTCTCCCTGCCGGGTCTTAAAAGAATCTGTGAAGAGATGAAGGCCTACGATAAGGATATGCCCATCATGCTGCATATCTGCGGCAACACCACCTCGAGGCTGGAGCCCCTGATGGGCTCGGGCATCGACATTTTCTCCGTGGACAGCATTGATCTGGGAGAAGCCTTCAGGACGGTGAAGAAGGATTACGCCCTCTTCGGTAACTTAAGCACCACGGAGGTCATGCTGACAAAGACGCCGGAAGAGGTGCATGCGCTGGCGAAGGAGCGGATAGCCGCGGCAGGCGGTACCGGATTTATCCTGGCGCCGGGCTGCGATCTCGCGCCGGATACGCCGAAAGAAAACATCCTTGCCATGGTAAAGGCGGCAAAGGAAAAGGAGTAAAACATGGGCTTTCTGCCGGTAACAGCAGAAGAAATGCATAACCTGGGCTGGAAGAGGCCGGATTTCGTGTATGTGTCCGGCGATGCCTACGTGGACCATTCCTCCTTCGGGATGGCCATTATTACCCGCGTCCTGGAATCCCGGGGCTACAAGGTGGCGGTCATCGCCCAGCCCGACTGGCGTGACGCGGAGAGCATCGCCGTTTTCGGCGAACCCCGCCTGGGTTTTCTTGTCAGCGCCGGCAACATGGATTCCATGGTGAACCACTATACCGTGAACAAAAAACGCAGGAGCAGCGACGCCTACAGCCCCGGCGGGCAGACCGGGAAAAGACCCGATTACGCTACCATTGTCTACTGCAACCTCATCAAGAGAAAATACAAAAAGGTTCCGGTACTGATAGGCGGCATCGAAGCCTCGCTGCGCCGCCTGGCCCATTATGATTACTGGCAGAACAAGCTGAAACGGTCCATCCTGCTGGATTCCGGCGCGGATATCCTCCTGTACGGCATGGGCGAGCTGGCGGTGGTACAGGTGGCGGAGGCCCTGGACAGCGGCCTTCCCCCGGAGGAAATCACCTACGTGCCCGGAACCGTCGTCAAAAGAAGGGATCTTTCCGGCCTGCCGGAGGTGATCCGCCTGCCGGACTATGCCGAGCTTGAAAAGGACCGCAGGAAATACGCGGAAAGCTTCCGCATCCAGTACAGAAATACGGATTCCGTTACAGCAAGACCTTTGGCGGAGAAATACGGGGAGAACCGGTATGTGGTGCAGAATCCCCCTTCCCGTCCCCTGACCATGCAGGAGATGGATGATGTTTACGGACTGCCCTATATGAACACCTGGCATCCTTCTTACGAAAAAGAGGGCGGCGTGCCCGCCATTGCCGAGGTGAAATTTTCCCTGACCAGCAACCGGGGATGCTTCGGCGGCTGCAGCTTCTGTGCCCTGGCCTTTCACCAGGGCAGGGCGGTGCAGGTGCGAAGCCACGAATCCCTGATTAAGGAAGCGGAAGCCTTTGTCCGGGATCCGGCCTTTAAGGGATATATCCATGACGTGGGCGGTCCCACGGCGGATTTCCGGCGGACGGCCTGCGAAAAACAGAAAAAATACGGCGTCTGCACCGACAGGCAGTGCCTCTTCCCGAAACCCTGCAAAAATCTCGTGGCAGACCATGAGGACTATGTGAGCCTTCTTCGGAAGCTCCGGGCGCTGCCGGGGGTGAAGAAGGTCTTTGTCCGTTCCGGCATACGCTTCGACTATGTCCTGGCGGACAAAAAGGATACCTTTTTAAAGGAGCTGTGCAGGTACCATATCAGCGGCCAGCTGCGGGTAGCCCCGGAGCACGTCACGGACCGGGTGCTGGCACTGATGGGCAAGCCGGAGAATAAGGTATACCGGGAATTTGCCGAACGCTTCGAACAGATCAACCGGAGCCTGAAAAAGGAGCAGTATCTGGTGCCCTACCTGATTTCCTCCCATCCGGGCTCGACCCTGGAGGACGCGGTTGCCCTGGCGGAAAGCGTGCGGGACATGGGCTACATGCCGGAGCAGGTGCAGGATTTCTATCCCACACCCTCCACCATTTCCACGGTCATGTATTATACAGGGCTGGATCCGCGGAACATGCAGCCCGTCTATACGGCTACCAACCCCCATGAAAAGGCCATGCAGCGGGCCCTCATCCAGTTCCGGAAGCCTGAAAACTACGATCTGGTCAAGGAAGCCCTGTTAAAATGCGGCCGCAGCGATCTCATAGGCTTTGATCACAAAACCTGCCTGATCCCGCCCAGAAAACCGAAAGAGGAAAAGATAAACAGTGCGTCAGGAAAAAACAGAAACGAGCAGAAAACAGCAAAGGGCGGCAGCACCGGCCGGAAAGGCAAAGACAGCCGGACCGGACAAAAGGGCAGCAGCGCCGGCAGGACCGGACAAAAAAGATCCGCGGCCGGTAAAGGCGGAAGCACCGCGAAAAAAGCCGGTAAGGGCGGAAGATAAGAAGAACGGGCTGCCTCTTTGCCCCATCCGGAAAAAATGCGGCGGCTGTACCTACCAGGAAACGGCCTATAAAGACCAGCTGGCCGACAAGCAGAGACAGGTAAACCGCCTGCTGAAGCCCTTCGGGAAGCCCGCCGACATCCTGGGCATGGACAATCCTTTGTACTACAGGAACAAGGTGCAGCATGTCTTTTCCAGGGACCGGAAGGGAAATATCCTCGCCGGCTTTTATGAAGAGAACTCTCACCGGGTGGTGGATGCGCCGGAATGCCTTCTGGAGGACCGGAAGAGCCAGGCAATCATCCTGACGGTGAAAAACCTGCTGAAATCCTTTAAAATTACCGTATATAACGAAACCTCAGGCTTTGGCCTGCTGCGCCACGTGCTGGTGCGCAGGGGCTTTGCCACCGGGGAAATCCTGGTGGTCCTGGTGGTGACCTCGCCGGTCTTTCCCTCCAAGAACAATTTCGTCAGGGCCCTTCGGAAGGAACATCCGGAGATTACCTCGGTGGTGCTGAACCTCAACGACAGGGATACCACCATGGTCCTGGGTGAGCGGAACATCACCCTTTACGGGCCGGGCTTTATCCGGGACAGGCTGGCGGGCTGCACCTTCCGGATTTCCCCGAATTCCTTCTATCAGGTAAATCCCGTGCAGACGGAGAAGCTTTACAACACCGCGCTGGAATTTGCCGGCCTTACCGGTAAGGAAACCGTCATTGACGCCTACTGCGGCATCGGCACCATCGGCCTCTGCGCGGCGAAAAAGGCGGAAAAGGTCATCGGCGTGGAGCTGAACGCCGACGCGGTAAAGGATGCGGCGCAGAATGCCAGGGAAAACCGCATCGACAATGCCCGCTTTTACCAGGGCGACGCCTCGGACTTCCTGAATGACATGGCCGAAAGAGGCGAGAAGGCGGACGTGGTCTTCCTGGATCCGCCAAGATCCGGCAGCACGGAGAAATTCCTCTCCTCCGCCGTCACCCTTTCCCCCTCCCGCATCGTCTATGTTTCCTGCAATCCGGAAACCCTGGCCAGGGACCTGAAGCAGCTGGTCTCCTCCGGCTACCGGGTGCAGAAAATTCAGCCCGTGGACATGTTTCCCTTTGCCGGCCACCTGGAGGCCGTGGTGTTATTAGTATCAGTATGAATCGAAAACTAACCGTAAAGCGGCTTATCGTATATCTGGCCGGCATGGTCATCCTGGCCTTCGGCCTTACCCTGAATACAAAAACATCCCTCGGTGCAAGCGCGATTTTATCCCTGCCCTTTACCATCTCCGAGGTCTTCGGGCTGAATTTCGGCAACATGACGCTTGTCTTTTACGTGGCGATGGTTGTCGTGCAGCTTTTCCTGGTAAAGGGAAATGTGCTGAAAATCCTGCTGCAGATACCGCTTTCCCTGGTATTTACCAGGTTTATCAACCTTTTCAAGGCGGTTATTCCCTATCAGAGCAGCCAGCTGGCGCTGAATATCCTGGTGGCGCTTATCGCCATCTGCCTGACCGCCCTCGGGATCGTCATGACGGTCAATACGGACCTCATCCCTAATCCCGGCGACGGCTTTGTGAATTCGATTTCCGTAAAAAGCGGAAAAGAGCTCGGCCGTGTGAAAAACATCGTTGACCTGAGCTTTGTGGCAGTGTCCCTGGCCGTCGGCGCGGCGAAGGGAAAACCCCTGGCGGGCGTGGGCATAGGAACCGTGCTGTCCATGATCCTGGTGGGCATCGTGGTTTCCTTCTTCAATAAACGGTTCCGGGAACGGATAAGGAGCCTGTAGTACAAGCTGTATTTTCCGCCGGCCTGACAGGCGCGGGATAGAGGAAAAGCTTTCATGGAATACATACATCATTATGCTTCCCCCCTGGGGGGCATCACGCAGGCCTCGGACGGTGAGAGCCTTACCGGGCTGTGGTTTGACGGGCAGAAGCATGCCCCGGTCTTCCCCGACGAGGCGCGGGAGGAAAAGCCGCTTCCGATTTTTTCCTTGACGGATCGGTGGCTGGACCTGTATTTTGAAGGAAAAGAACCGGCTTTTATGCCGCAAATCCGCCTGCAGGGAACGCCTTTTCAGAAGGCGGTCTGGAAGCTTCTCCTGACCATCCCCTACGGACAGACCCAGACTTACCAAGAGGCCGCGGCGCGGCTTGCAAAGGAAATGGGCCGGACGAACATGTCGGCCCGGGCCGTAGGCGCGGCGGCCGGCCGCAACCCCATATCCATCATCGTGCCCTGCCACCGGCTGGTGGGAAAGGGCGGAAAGCTGACCGGCTATGCCGGCGGCATCGAACGAAAAAAGAATCTTCTCGAAGGAGAGAGCAGTATATGCAGAAAAGATTTACCAGAATGATACTCGCCATGGTGACGGCGGCAGCCCTGCTTCTGACCGTCTTCACCGGCTGCGACAGGAGAGGCGACGTTATGGACGGAAGCGACATGTTCCTCGATATAAGCGAGGAATCACCGGCGTCCTCCGTTGATTCCGTATCGGTTGTAACGGAATCCGCAGTTTCGGAATCCGTCGTACCGGAAGCATCCGGCGGGGAAACCGGCCAGGTCCTGTATTTCAACACCACGGACCTCGACGACAATCCGGTATCCCTGGAGACCTATGCCGGCGCTAAGCTGTTCATGGTGAATTTCTGGGAGCCCTGGTGCGGCCCCTGCATCAGCGAGCTGCCGGCACTGGAGCAGCTGTATGAGAATTATAAGGATCAGGGCCTGGTGATCCTGGGCGTGTATTCCGACCCGGATATGCTGGAGGAAGCGATGCAGCTTCGTACGGACAACGGCCTGACCTACCCCATCCTGCACCACAGCGCGGATTTCCGGCAGTTCCCCATCCTCTACGTGCCCACTACCCTTTTTGCCGACGGGGCGGGAAATGTCCTGACGGAGGAGCCCTACATCGGTTCCCGCAGCTATGAGGACTGGGAGCAGATTGTGCTGGAACAGCTTGCGGCGGTGAACGGGGAATGAACACGGGCAAAGGGAAAATGGTCCTGCGCCTTGTTCTCCTGACCGGCGCGGTTATCCTCATCGCGGCCGGGATTGCGGTCAAGGACCCCGCAGCTGTGTGGACAAAGGCGGTAAAAATCTGCCTGGAGTGTATAGGCCTTGGATAAACGGGAAAAATTCCGCCTGGCGGTACAGGGCATAGCCGCCCTGGTTCAGAATGCAAATTTCAAAGGCTTTTTTACCGGAAAGATCTACGAGGGCGGGGGCAAGAATTTCTGTGTCCCCGGGCTGAACTGCTATTCCTGCCCCGGTGCGGTGGCCAGCTGCCCCATCGGCGCCCTGCAGAACAGCCTGACCCGGATGCGCTTCCGGTTTCCTTACTATGTCCTCGGACTGCTCATTTTCTTCGGCATACTGCTGGGAAGGGCAGTCTGCGGCTTTTTATGCCCCTTCGGCCTGCTGCAGGATTTGCTGCATAAGATTCCCTTTCCGAAAAAAATACATACCTTCGCCGCGGACAGGAAGCTTCGGAATATCAAATATTTCGTCCTGCTGATTCTCGTGGTGATTCTGCCGGCGTGTATCAAGCTTACGCCGGTTTTCTGCGCGTATTTCTGTCCCTCGGGGACAACCTCCGGCCTTTTGCTGCTGCTGCGGGATTCCACCCTCTGGCAGGTTATCGGCGGCCGGTTCTTCTGGAAGGTGTGCGTGCTGGCGGGCCTTGTGCTGGCGAGCCTTATGATCTGCCGGCCCTTCTGCCGGTACCTGTGCCCCCTGGGGGCGGTCTACGCGCCTTTTAATAAAATCGCCCTGGTCCGCCTGACCCTGGACGAGGACAGCTGCATATCCTGCGGCGCCTGTGAGAGAAGCTGCCCCATGGCGGTCAATCCGGCGGAAAATCCCAACAGTACGGAATGCATCCGCTGCGGAAAATGCCTGTCCGTCTGTCCGGAGAATGCCCTGGCCTATGTTCGGCCGGGAAAAAGAAAGGAGAAGGCTGAATGAGCGAAAGACTGTTTCACCCCTTCGGGCCCCTGTTCGACGAAAACAGCCGGGTACTGATCCTGGGCTCCTTCCCTTCGGTGAAATCCCGGCAGCAGAATTTCTTCTACGGCCATCCCCAGAACCGGTTCTGGAAGGTGATTGCCGCGGTATTTGGCGAACCGGCCCCGGCGCACGGGGATATCGAGGGAAAGAAGGCTCTTATTCTTAAGCATCATCTGGCGCTCTGGGATTCCATCGAAAGCTGCAGGATAGAAGGCTCCTCCGATGCCAGCATCAGAGAGGTCCGGGCAAATGACCTGCACCGGATCCTGGACAACTGCCGGATAGAGCGGATTTACTGCAACGGGAAGAAATCCCACGAAATGTATAAAAAGTATATCGAACCGGCCATCGGAAGAGAGGCACAGTGCCTGCCCTCCACCAGCCCGGCCAATGCGGCCTGGTCCCTGGAGCGGCTGACCAAAGCCTGGTCGGTCCTTCGAAGCTGACAGGCAGAAAGGGGAAAGCATGCCGATACTTGCAGGATTTATGGTCCCCCACCCGCCGCTGATTATTCCGGCGGTGGGCAGAGGAGGAGAAAAACAGATACCGGAAACCACGGCGGCCTATGAGCGGGTCGGCCGGGAGATTGCGGCCCTTGCGCCGGAAACCGTCATTATTACCAGCCCCCATGCGGTCATGTATGCGGATTATTTCCACATTTCTCCCGGACGGGAGGCAGGCGGCTCCTTCGCGGATTTTGCCGCGCCACAGGTGAAATTTACGGAAAAGTATGATACGGAGCTGGCGGAGCGGATAGGTGCGCTGGCGGAGGCGGAAGGCTTTCCGGCGGGGCCGTTAGGCGAGCGGAAAAAGGCCCTGGACCACGGAACCATGATTCCGCTGTATTTTATACGGAAGTATTATTCGGATTTTAAAATTGTCCGCATCGGCCTTTCCGGGCTGCCGCTGACTGACCACTACCGGCTGGGACAGCTGATTGCCAGGGCCATTGAGGAAACCGGACGGCGGGCGGTCTTTATCGCCAGCGGCGACCTTTCCCACAAGCTGCAGGCGTCCGGCCCCTACGGCTTCGCGCCGGAAGGCCCGGTCTATGACGAGCGGATCATGGAGGCGGCGGAAAAAGCGGATTTCGGGGAAATGCTGGAATTTGACGAAGCCTTCTGCGAGAAGGCGGCGGAATGCGGCCACCGCTCCTTTGTCATCATGGGCGGCGCCTTTGACGGCCTTGCGGTGAAGGCGGAAAGGCTTTCCCACACGGACGTCACCGGGGTGGGCTACGGCATCTGTACCTTTTACCCGGCAGGACCGGCCGCAGACCGGCATTTCCTGACGGCCTTCCTGCAGAAGAAGGAAAGGGAGCTGGAGAACCGGCGAAATGAGGAGGATGCTTATGTCAAGCTGGCCCGGGCCTCTCTGGAAAGCTACGTGCTGAACCGGAAACGACTGCCGCTGCCGGCGGATCTGCCGGCGGAAATGCGCAGTACGCGGGCGGGCACCTTTGTTTCCGTGCATAAATTCGGGGCTTTGCGGGGCTGCATCGGCACCATAAGCCCGGTGATGGAAAATGTGGCGGAGGAGATTGTGGAAAATGCCATAAGCGCGGCGACGCGGGATCCCCGTTTTACCCCCATCGGCCCGGACGAACTCCCATTCCTGGAAATCAGCGTGGACGTGCTGGGAGAACCGGAGGACATCGCCTCCCCGGATGAACTGGACGTGAAACGCTACGGCGTGATTGTCACCGCCGGAAGGAAAAGGGGGCTGCTGCTTCCCGACCTTGACGGGGTGGATACGGTGGAGCAGCAGATCGACATCGCCCGGCAGAAGGCCGGCATCGGAAAAAACGAACGCTTCACCCTGCAGCGGTTTGAGGTCATCCGGCACGTCTGAGACCTCCGTGGGGCAGGGAAAGACAGACAGGAGAGAAACTATGGCAATTTGTGATGTATGCTTCCGGCATTGCCGGATACCCGAGGGCGGCACCGGCTTCTGCGGGGGCAGGGCCTGCAGGGGCGGGGAGATTTACCCGAAAAACGCCGGACGGCTGACGGCCCTGGCCCTGGATCCGATAGAGAAGAAGCCCCTGGCCCGCTTTTTTCCCGGAAGCCGTATCCTTTCCGCGGGCAGCTACGGCTGCAACCTGCGCTGCCTGTTCTGCCAGAATGCGGAAATTTCCTGGTCGGAGGAGGCCTTTGCCCTCCGGACAAAAACAAAATACGTTTCGCCGGAGGAGCTTGCCCAGGCTGCGGCCAGCTACCGGAAGGCCGGCAATATCGGCCTGGCCTTTACCTATAACGAGCCCCTCATCAGCTGGGAGTACGTCCGGGATACGGCGAAACTGGTGAAGGAGGCCGGGATGAAAAACGTCCTGGTCACCAACGGCTGTGCAGAACTTCCTGTTCTGGAGGCCCTGGCCCCTTATATCGACGCCATGAATATTGATCTGAAGGGCTTTACGAAGCGGTATTATGAGGAAATCTGCGGCGGAAGCCTGGAAATGCTGAAGGCCTTTATAGAAAGGGCGGTGCAGGTCTGCCATGTGGAGCTTACCTGCCTGGTTGTGCCCGGGGAAAATGACGGGGAAGAGGAGATTAAGGAGATGACCGGCTGGATTGCCGGCCTTCGGAATGGGGAAGGGGCGGTCATCGGACCGGATATTCCGCTGCATATTTCGCGGTTTTTCCCCCGCTTCCATATGACGGACCGGCCTGCGACGCCGGTGGAGACGGTTTACCGGCTGGCGGACGCCGCACGGGAAACCCTCCATTACGTCTACACGGGAAACTGCTGAAATAAAAAAAGACTGCTGCAGCAGTCTTTTTTTATTTCTGGTAGGGGAGGGTGGGGGGTGGGGTAAATTACATATACTTCACACTCCACTTCGCCATCTCAAAAAAGATGGGGAAGAGATCCTCGCCCTTCTTGGTGAGAGAATACTCCACGTGAGGCGGGATTTCATTGAACTGCTCCCGGGAAACCACCCGGAGCTCCTCCAGGTCCCGCAGCGTATTGGTCAGCATGGTATTGGTGATATTCGGGATGGCCTTGCGCAGCTCACCGAACCGGAAAGAAGGCCTTTTTGAAAGCTGGTAGAGGACGATAAGGTTCCATTTGCCGCCCAGGACCTGCAGGGCCTTTACCACGTAGCACTTCTCCGTACAGGCCGTCTCCTCGCAGGAAAGCCGCTGAAACTCTTCAAAACTCATATCTTGGAAACCCATTCTTACGTCCTTTCTCCCGGTATGAAAAAACATACTTAGTCAGGGATAACTTTGTACTTGATTTATATTTTATCCATGGTATAATAAATATACCATATATGATAATTATTCTTTATCATGATTTTATATCATATATGTACTTTGTACCATATTGACCGTCAAAAATCAAGACCGGATTGAAAAAAGAGACTGCCGGTCCTGCGGAACATAAAGAAAGGAAAGAAAAATGAAAGTTATTCCCTTATACAATTATCTTGTACTGCCGAATGCCTTCGTCTACATCCCCGTGGATGAGCAGCGGAATCCCGGCCTGAAGGATGCCCCGGTGGGGGAAAAGGTCGTCCTCCTGTCGGCGAAGGATATGAAATCCGAGCCGGAGGACATCGCCGAGAAATTCTATCCCATCGGCGTATCCGGCACCATTGCCGAGTCCATGATGGACGGCTTCATCCACATCAAGACCGGCTACCGGGTGAACATCGAGGGCCTGGAAAGAAAAACCGAGAAAACCTTAAGCGTGATGACCAGTGTCCGCCGGGATATCGAGGATATGACCGAGGAAGAGGTTCATGAGCGTTACATCCGCCTGAAGGCGGCGGTGACCGAATTTATCCGGAAGACACCGGCGAACAGCTGGTGGCAGCAGATTGTCTCCGGCCTGGACAATATCGAGAAGATTGCGGCCGTGGCCTCCATCAGCATGAACATCAGCGCCCAGCAGAGATACGAGGTGCTGGCCATGGACAGTATCCGGGAGAGAACCCAGCTGCTGGAAAAGCTGGTGCGGGAAATGATGGAGATTTCCGAGCTCTCCGCGGAAGCAAATGCAGACCGGGTGAACGAATACCAGAAGGCTTACCGGGAATCCGCCATCAAGCACCAGATTGAATACCTCCAGGAGCAGCTGGATGAAATGCATCCCGAATCCGTCTCCGATATCCGGCAGATGGAGAAGCGGATCGAGGAATCCGGCATGAACGAGCAGGCCTACCGGGAAGCCACCAAGGCCCTGAACCGGATGAAGCAGGACGGCCAGAACGGGCACGAATACGGTACCCTGTACGATTACCTGGATTTCCTGACCACCCTCTCCTGGAAGGCCGACGAGCCCGAGACCATTGACCTCGACGAGGCGGAAAAGATCCTGGACGAGGACCATTTCGGCCTGAAGAAGATTAAAGACAGGATTATCCAGCAGATTGCGGTCATGAACCTGAACCGGAAGCAGTTCGGCACCATCCTCCTGTTTGTCGGCGCGCCGGGCACGGGCAAGACCAGCATCGGCCAGAGCATTGCCCGGGCCCTGCACCGCAAATACGTGCGGGTGTCCCTGGGCGGTGTCCGGGACGAGGCCGATATCCGGGGCCACAGAAGGACCTATATCGGTGCCATGCCCGGCCGGATCATGGACGGTATCGCCAAGAGCGGCTCGGCCAATCCGGTCATGGTGCTGGACGAGGTGGACAAGCTGTCCGTCTCCTACAACGGCGACCCGGCCAGCGCCCTTCTGGAGGTGCTGGATCCGGAGCAGAACAGTACCTTTACGGACCATTATATGAACGTTCCCTACGACCTTTCCCGGGTTATGTTCATCTGCACGGCAAATACCGTGGACACCATTCCCGAACCGCTGCTGAACCGGATGGAGGTGATTCACTTCCCCGGCTATACGGCTGCGGATAAGCTGCAGATTGCGAAAAAACACCTTCTGCCCAAGGCCATGGAATCCATGGGCATCGGCAAAAACGACATGAAGGTGGACGAGGCGGCCCTGAAGAGCATTGTCTCCGACTATACCATGGAAACGGGTGTCCGGGGCCTGAAGAAGCGAATCGATACCCTGTGCAGGATTGCTGCGGTGAACCTGGTCAAGGGCGGAAACGAACCCTTAAAGGTTACGAAGAAGAACCTGAAGAACTACATGGACACCAAGCCCATCCGTCACGGCCGGATCGTGAAGGATACAAGACCCGGCATCGTCACCGGCCTTGCCTGGACGGCGGCCGGCGGAGAGGTGCTCTACATCGAATCCGCCTTTATGCCCGGAGAAGGCAGGATTACCGTTACCGGCCAGCTGGGCGACGTGATGAGCGAATCCGTGAAAATCGCCCTGACCCTGGTGAAGGGCATGTTCCCGGAGAAGGCGGAGGTCTTCAAAAACCACGATCTGCACGTCCATGTGCCCGACGGCGCGGTGAAAAAGGACGGTCCCTCCGCCGGTATTACCCTGACCACGGCCCTGGCCTCCCTGGTGACGGACAGCGTAGTGTCCCCGGAGTATGCCATGACCGGCGAGGTCTCCTTACGAGGCCGGGTAATGCCCATCGGCGGGCTGCCTGAGAAGCTGATGGCTGCCCAGCGGGCCGGCGTGAAGACTGTATTTATCCCCGAGGACAACGTGGACGACCTGGAAGAGGTGGCCGCGGAGGTGAAGAAGAAGCTGAACATCATCCCCGTCCGGTATGTGGAGGACGTGCTGAAGCAGGTGGGCATCCTGAAGAAGGGCACCGCGAAGACCGCCGCGAAGAAGCCGGAGAAGTTAAAAAAAGAATATGCGGCCTGAGTAAACTGCAAGGCTGCCGCACCCCCCGGGCTGCGGCAGTCTTTTTTTAAAATTATACTTGCCTGACAGGGTAAACTCATTTAACATGGCAGTGTAACAGAAGGATTATCTGCAACTTGAAAAATGGAGACAACAGATGATTTACAGAGAATTCAGAGGAGAAAAACTGTCCGCCCTGGGCTTCGGCGCCATGCGCCTGCCCGTCATCGACGGAAAAGACCGGGACGTGGATATCGCCGCCACCCAGGAAATGGTGGATTACGCCATGAATGCCGGCATAAACTACTATGACTGCGGCTGGAGCTACCACGGCGGCAGCTGCGAAAGCATTATGGGCAGTGCCCTGAAGAAATATCCCAGGGAAAGCTACCACATCGTCACCAAATATCCCGGCTATGACCTCTCCACCATGTCGAAAGCCCCTGCGGTATTTGCAAAACAGCTGGAAAACTGCCAGGTGGACAGCTTCGATTTCTATCTGCTGCACAACGTCTGCGAGCTGAACATCGAGGCATATCTGGATACGGAAAAATACGGCGTCGTGGAATATATCCTGGAGCAGCAGAAGGCCGGAAAGATCAAACACCTGGGCTTCTCCACCCATGCCCAGATACCGGTGATGAAGCGCTTCCTGGAAAAATACGGCCAGTATATGGAATTCTGCCAGATTCAGCTGAACTGGCTGGACTGGACCTTCCAGGAGGCAAAGGCCAAGGTGGAGCTGCTTTCCTCCTATAATATCCCCGTGTGGGTCATGGAGCCCTTAAGGGGCGGCAAGCTGGCGAAGCTTTCGGCGGAGGACGAGGCGGTGCTCAAAGCCCTGCGTCCGGAAGAGGATATTCCTGCCTGGGCTTTTCGGTTCATGCAGAGCATTCCGGAGGTGACCGTGACCCTGTCCGGTATGTCCTCCCTGGAGCAGCTTAAGGCAAATATTGCCACCTACGAGGCGGAAAAGCCCTTAACTGAGCAGGAAATGGCTGCCCTGATGCAGATTGCGGATAAGATGCAGAAGGCCAAAACCCTTCCCTGCACCGCCTGCCATTACTGCACAAACCACTGCCCGAAGAACCTGGACATCCCCTATCTGATGAGCCTGTACAACGAGCATATCCTGACCGGCGGCGGCTTTATCGCGCCGATGGCCATGGTGGCCGTGGACAAGGAGCACTGGCCGGATGTCTGCCTCCACTGCCATAGCTGCGAGCAGGTCTGCCCCCAGCAGATTAAGATTTCCGATATGATGGAGGATTTTGTGAAGATTATCCCGAAATGGTAAATCTTCCGGCCCCCGGGCATTTGACACAAAAAGACATAAGAAAGCGGCGAAAAGAAATGGACATGCAGCGCATTACCGGGACGGACAGCCCCTACTATGAAGAAAGCAGGGCCCTGTATTACAGGGCATTTCCGAGAAATGAGCAGATGGATATGGGGGTATTTCTGGATAAAACCCAGGAAACCCGGGAAATCTATGCCTTTTCAGAAGGCGGACGGTTTGCGGGCTTTGCCGCCTTCATGAACGCGCTGGATATTTCCCACATCATTTATTTTGCGGTGGAGGAAGCTTTACGGGGAAAAGGCGCAGGAGGCCGGATCCTTGAGAAAATCAGCCGGGAAAAGGCCGGCAAACGGCTTGTGGTGGACGTTGAGGCGGCATGGCCGGAAAAGCCCGATGCCGAAGAACGGGCAAACCGCCAGGCATTCTATTTCAGGAACGGGTTTTCGAAGACGGACATCGCCTACAACTGGCAGGCGGAGGATTATGAAATCCTGGTCCGGGGCGGAAACCTCCCCAGGGAGGATTTCAATGCCTTCTGGGGTGAACTCTTCCACGGCCGGAAGTACGTCAAGGTGGCCGCGGCGGTGATCCTGAAGGACAACCGCATCTTTGCCACCCAGAGAGGCTACGGCGAGTACAAGGACTGGTGGGAATTCCCCGGCGGCAAGCTGGAGCCGGGCGAAACGGCGGAGCAGGCCCTGGCCCGGGAAATCCGGGAGGAGCTGGATACCGAAATTGAGGTGGGCGAGTGGCTGACCACCGTGGAGTACGATTACCCGAAATTTCACCTGTCCATGGACTGCTTCCTGTGCCGGGTGATAAAGGGGAAGCTTACCTTAAAGGAACACGAAGCCGCCCGCTGGCTGTCGGCGCAGGAGCTGCAGGAGGTGCAGTGGCTGCCGGCGGATACGGACGTCCTGGAAATCATAAAACAGATGCTTTCGGAAGCGGAAGCGTCACGGTAAGGAGCGGAATAATGGATGCACAGGCGGTTATCGGAAGACTGAACCGGATATACGGCGCGGATAAAGGCTTTCGGATCTATGCCGTGGTCATGCCCGGAATCCTGAAGGATTTCCGGCGCATGCTGGAGGCTGCGGCGCCGGGGGAGACGGTGCGGGAGGAATACCGGCTGGAGGACGGCAAGGCTGCCATTTTTCTCACCGGCAGGCGAAATACCTCCGGTGAAGCGGAAATAGAGGCCGAGGTATGCTGAAAGCCCGGAAGACCTTATTCAGACCGGGCAGCGGACGGATATTTATTGCTTTTCCTGCGCCGGTACGGTATAATTTACGTATTGTGAAACAACTGTAAATAAAAGAATATGGAGGTGTAAGATGAAGTTTTATCGTTGTGAAATCTGCGGCAGAATTATGGAAGAAGTAAAGGGCGGCGGTCCCTTAACCTGCTGCGGTCAGGCCATGACCGAGCTGATCCCCGGAACAACGGACGCTTCTTTGGAGAAGCATGTGCCGGTTTGTACGGTAGAGGGAAATAAAGTCGTGGTCAAGGTCGGCGCTGCGGAACATCCCATGCTGGACGCCCACTATATCGAATGGGTTGCCCTTGAGACCAATTTCGGCGTACAGAGAAGAGCGCTGGCACCCGGACATGCACCGGAAGCCTGGTTTGCCCTGACCGAGAATGAGAAGGTGGAGGCGGTTTACGCCTACTGCAACCTGCACGGACTCTGGAAGGCATAAGAAGCTGCTGAATGAATAAGAGCGACAGGGGGACAGCCCCCTGTCATTTTTTTGCTCAAAAACGCAACTATGCAAACAGCATCGGGGTGTGGTATAATACAGTGTTCAAAAAGGGATTACAAGGGGATACACCGATGAAGAAATATACAGGAAGAGTATTGGCAGGGGTATTGTCTGCCGTTTTACTGCTGTCCTCCGTGTCGGCGCGGCTGCTTTACGCGGATGAGACGGATCCGGCGCAGGAAACCGTTCTGACGGAGACACCGGAGGCAGAGGCCGAAGAAACGGCGGCACCCGGAGACACTGAGACGGCTGAACAGCCCGTAGACGGGACGGCGGAGCCGGCAAAAAGCGTAACCGTCCGGGACGTGAACGGAGACGAACGGCAGTTTGCCGTACAGTTAACGGGCTATGAAAGCGGAAGAAACGTGCGGGCCGCGGTCTGGAGTGAGACGAACGGCCAGGACGACCTTATCTGGTACGACATGCGGGAGTCCGGCGGCGTATATACCGTGACATTTTCGACCTCTTCCCACAGGGGGAACGGCCGGTACTTCGCCGATCTCTGGGACATGTCGGCCTCTGCCTACGTGGGCGGAGAGACCTTTAAGGTAAGCGAGGTGTCACCGGCGGAGATTTCCGTGGAGAATCCCGACGGAGAAGCGGGCACCTGCCGGATAACGGTAAAGGGCGCTGCCTGCCCCTCCGGGGTTGCCCGGGTACAGGTTCCCACCTGGTGCGCCTCGGACCAGAGCGATATCCTCTGGTATGATGCGGTTTACGATGAGGAAAATGACCTCTGGTATGCGGATATCAGTATCAGGAACCATAAAAACCACAGGGGAAACTATATTTCCCATGTGTATGCGACAAACGGCAACGGCAGCAAGAACTGCGTAGGCGTTGCGTCCTTCTCCCTGGTCAGGGAAAAGGAACCGGTACTGACCGTTTCCGCAAATGACAGCGAAGGAAGGGTTACCATTGTCCTTCCCGCAGAGCTGGCGGAGGGTTATTCCCGGGTACGGGCAGCGGTCTGGACCTCTGTCAATTCCCAGGACGACCTGACCTGGAACACCATGGCCGCCGGCGCGGACGGGGATTACCGTGTTACGGTATCCTACGATACCCTGCTGCATGAGGGCGAGGTCATCGTCCATGTGTACGGCTGGACCCAGGCCAACGTTTCCGAATACATAACCAAGGGAACGGCAAAGATTGCCTTCCCCGGCAGTCCCGAGGAGCCGGCAGCCATGACGGCGGAGGCGGACAACGTGAAGGGCACGTTCCGCCTGACCGTGGACAATGCCTATGCCAGAAAGGGCATCCGGACCCTGGACATCGCCGTCTGGAGTAAGGCCGGCGGGCAGGACGACCTGATCTGGTACACTGCCGTACAGAGCGGCGATTCCTACGTGGTGGACGGCAGCTTTGCCGACCACGGGTATGGCGAGGGACTCTATTACTGCCATGCCTACCTGACGGACAAAACCGGACGGGAGTCCTTCTGCTGTGCCGCGGAGATGACCTTTACCGACGAGTCGCCGGAGGTGGCCGGCCTGATTGACCTGGGAACGGAAGGCTCCCTTGAAACAAATTACCAGGCGGTTATTCCGGTAAAGCTGACGCCTGACGCTGCCTCCATCCGGGCAGCGGTCTGGTCCCAGGCATCCGGGCAGGACGACCTGCACTGGTATGACGGCATTAAGTCCGGAAGCTTATGGAAAATGAACTTTTCCGTGACGAACCAGCTCAATAAAGACGACGAACCGGATCCCGGCCTGTATTACGTCCACGTATATTATCAGACAAATACCGGGGCTTCCCGGTTTGTGAAGGCCTTCACCTTTGAGGTACATGATATCGGCGACGGTATTCTCACCGCCGATCCCGACGAGGACGGCGGCATTGCGCTGACGGTAAAGGATGTGGATGCGCCGGCCGGCGTGCACCGGGTGCGGGCAGCCGTCTGGTCCGAGAAAAACGGCCAGGATGACATCGAATGGCAGGATATGGTCGATGACGGAACCGGCGTCTGGACCGGCTATATCAATGCGGCGAAGCACAATTACGATATCGGCGAATTCCACGTGCATATTTATATGCAGCTGGGCAACGGCATCTACGGCTTCTTCAACGGGGCAGACGTTTCCACCAGGATCCGGGAAAATTCCTGGCACCTGGACGGAACTCAGGAGGATATCGTCCGCGGACTCTGGCTGTACAATCCGTCCGCTTCCTCCGTAACCTTCCGGATTTATTCCCTGACGGATGGGGAGGAGAGCGCGCGTGAATACACCGGCAGCAGCGGCACGGGCTTTTTCAGCACGAAGATTTCCATGGTGGATCACAAAACCGCCGGGGATTACTGCCTGCTTGCCTTTGCGGACGGACAGGAGGTCGTCAATACCGTCTTTACCTGGACCGCTCCGCCCCTGACCCCTGTGATGCAGATGGCGAAGGATCGCCTGGACATCATCGGCTGGGACCTGCAGGCCGCCTACAGATGGTGCGTGAACATGACCTACTCCAGGGACGCGGGCTACAATTATCAGGTGCCCGCAGGCCGGATCCACTCCGAATACTTTGCCGAATACGGGTTTGTGACCCACAACGGCAGGTACCAGGGGAACTGCTATGTCATGGCCGCCTGCTTCACCTATATGGCCAGGCTCCTGGGCTATGACGCCTATTTTGTGGAGGGCTGGATCGGCGACCGATATCTGCACAGCTGGTGCGAAATCGTCATCAACGGCACCACCTACGTCTTTGACCCGAATTTCGAAAACGAGAACCCCGGCAGGAACGGCTACCAGATAACCTACGGCCAGTCCGGCACCTGGAAATACACCAACTGGACCAGGGTAGATTAAAAAACAGTGGACAGACCGGGTTTTTCGTGATAGAAAGACAGTGACAGAGTATTATTGAAAATAAGCAGGAAATATACTCATTAAGGAGGATAACATGAAGAAAAAGATCACAGCAGCGGTACTTGCTGCCGCCATGACGGCAGCCCTTTTATCCGGCTGCGGCAATAAAGAAGAAGCCGCGGAGGCATCCGCAGCCGTTTCTTCCGTATCGGAGGCATCCGTCGTATCCGAAGCTTCTTCGGTTTCGGAAGTATCGGAAGTATCTGCGGTATCCGCTTCCTCTGAAGAGGAGGGGCTTCTGGCCGTCATCGGCGTGCAGGAGGACGGGGCCGAGGAAATCCGGCTGAAAAACTCCACCGGCAGGGACATCACGGGCTTAAGCATCAGCGTTTACGGAGAACCCGAATTCTATGACAACCTGCTGAAGGAAGGCGAACCCTTCAAAAACGGAGAGGAGAGGCTCCTCTGCTATAAGGTGCCCGAGAAGACAGAAACCGCAGCCGCCGACGGCCCGCAGGTGGAACCGGAATACCTGGTTCAGCTGGTTTTTGACGACGGCGTTTCCCGGATTCTCCACAACTTCCCCATGGAAGATGCGAAGGATTGTGAAATCTTTGCGGACGACACCCTTGCCTGCATCGTCTACGAAAGCAAATCCACCCATGAAACCGTGAACACCTGGAATGCGGAAGCCAATATCCTCGCCATGGCCGAGGAGGCCGCCCGTCAGGCCGAAGCCGAGGCCCAGCGCCAGGCCGAAGCCGAAGCTGCCGCCGAGGCCCAGAGACAGGCAGAGGAAGCCGCAGCCGCCGCTGCAGCAGCCGCCGCAGAGCAGGGCGGACAGCAGAATACGGATGCAGACGGATGCATTCCCGATGATGAGGAAATTTTTAACTGAGACTATACTGTAACCATATAAGGACAGCCGAAGGGTATGAAGACAGATAAAGTTAAATACTACAGCTACGCCAGGGCCATTTCCTGCATTGCGATCATATTTATCCATGTGCTCAGCCAGGGTATCTCCCAGTTTGCGGCATCCATGGGAAATGCGAATATCGCCTACTGGGCGGTCCTCAACAATCTGAAGTGGGGCGTCCCCGTTTTCATGATGGTCACCGGCAGCCTGCTTCTGGACGAGGAGAAGGAACTCTCCTTAAAGAAGATCCTCAAAGGCTATACGCTGCGGATCGTAAAGGCCCTGATAGCCTTCGGCCTGATTTTCGCCCTTCTGGACGCGATCCTGGCCGGCGCCACCGGCGCGGAAGGCGGCTTCGGCCTGGCCTTTGCCACCGGCATCGCCAACATCTTCACCGGCCAGAGCTGGGCCCACCTGTGGTATCTTTACGCCCTCATCGGCATCTACCTGCTGCTTCCCTTCTACCGCATCATTGCGGCCAATGCCACGAAACAGCAGATGCAGTACCTGTTGGGGATTTACATCGCCTTTCTGTCCATCCTGCCCTTTGTGACCGGCTGGAATGTACGGATTGGCTTTTACATCCACGTATCCTCCATCTACCCCTTCTGGCTGTTCTTCGGGTATTACCTGAAGAAATGGGGCGTAAAAAAAAGCACCCGCCACTATCTGCTGTGCACGGTGCTTTCGGTGGTTGCGCTGGTCATCCTGACGGTGATCCGCTGGAAATGCAGCCTTGCCCCGATGGACAGGCTGTTCAATTATTCCTCCATTGTGGTGATTTTCCAGACCTACGGGGTTATGGGCCTTCTGCGGTCGCTGAAGTTCAAAAACCGAAGCCTGCCGGACCGTTTCCTTCTGGCCTGCGACAAACAGAGCTTCGGGATTTACCTCATCCATATGATTTTCATCTGGATTGGCTACAATGCGGCGGGCTGGGATCCCTTCCTGCACGGCGGATTCTTCGGCATCCTCCTGCTGGCGGTGATTTCCTTCGTCCTGGCCTGGATAGCGACGGTACTGCTGAAAAAGCTGCCCTTCTTCCGGGACATCCTGTAGGCAAAAGCTATCTGCCCCCGGCTTTTCCGAAAAAGAGGAGCCTTGAAAAGCCTCTGCCCACCGCCCTGTTCCCCAGCAGGAGGACGATGCCTGCGGCAAGCGCCAGGCAGATAAAAACGGCCGGAAGCGGGGAAAAACCGGAGAGAAGGCGGAATTTCAAAAGGAGCCTGCAGATAAATACATGCAGGAGATAGACAGACAGAGAATTGGAGCCGGCGGTGGAAACCGCCGGTATTTTTCTGTCCGGAACCAGCACCAGGGCAACGGCGGTCCAGAGGGCCGCGATACCCATGACCACCAGCCGGATGACCGGGCCGGTGCCCGTGGCCGCATAGCCGTAGGAGCCCCAGAGAACCCGCGGGGTGATCTGCGGAAGCCGCCAGATGAGGGCCAGGCAGAGAACCACAGCGATGACCGTATAAAGGGCTGCGGCAAAGGAGAGGCGGAAGCCGGTCTGCACGCCCTTCAGATTGGGGTAGCGGGCCAGAAGCTCATCCGCCTTTCGGCTGTTTTCAGTGAGGCGGTTCACCACCGCCCGGTGCTTCGACAGGTAAAAGCCTGCGAAAAAGAAGGAGGCAAAGACCAGGATCCTGGACAGGGAAAGGGGATAACCGATTTTTCCGGAAAAGCCGGCCAGGACGGCCGCCGCCGTAAAGCCGGCGATGATCACAAGCTGCAGGACCGGCCTGCCGGTATCGAGCAGGCCGGCAAGAAGGTACCAGACGATCAGGGCGAACAGGTACCAGAGTATCCAGTAGGGGGTGACAAACTGCAGCCGGAAGGTGCCCGGATGCAGGATAAAGCCGTCAAACAGCAGGAAGATCACCTGGAAGAGCAGGTAGGGCCAGACCAGGGTTCTCAGGATTTTCTTCAGGTCAAAACGGGCAAAGAACCCGCTGACAAAGACGAACAGGGGCATGTGGAAGGAGTAGATGACGCGGTACAGGTAACTGCCGGTCAGGCCGGCGCATTCCAGAAGATGGGCGAATACCACCAGAAAGATCAGTATGCCCTTGATGTTGTCAAATAAATAAATCCTTCTGCCGTTCAATTCTTTCCTGTCCTCTCTGCTCTTAAGGACCGTATCCCGGCCCTTATCTTATCCAGTAAATACTTTCCGCATCCACCATCGGGTGGGGCTCAGGCTCGCCGTAGGCGCCGAAGGTGTAATTCTCCTGATTGCCCTCGGCGTTATAGCCGAAGCTGCGGCCCACGTCATGCAGCCTGTCCATATTGATGACGAAGAGCATGGAATTGCCGCTGCCTCTCTCCCGGGCCATCAGCTCCTCCACGAAGGCGAAGAGGTAGATGCCGTCCTTGATTTTGATGTAGCTGGCCGGTTCCTCGAAGAAATGGCCCTCCTGGGCCTCGCCCTCGGGCATCGGCGTGCCGGAGGCTTTCATTTTCTCGATAAAGGATTCCGGCAGGGCCAGGCGGTAATACCGTTCACTGGAGTAGATATGGATAACCTCCAGGGTGGCGTAATACCAGTGAATGCACTGGCCCACCATGTCCGCGGTAAAGCCGTGACGCCGGTTTGCCAGGGTTCCGTCGGGCTTTAAAATGGCGCCGAAGACGTATTCCAGGGAAGGAAGCCTGGGCATTTTGGGGTTCAGGCCTTCGTAGGCAAAGACGAAGGTGACCAGGTCCTGCTCCAGGTCCAGCACCAGGGAAAGGCCGGTGCGGGGCCTGCTTCCCGTCATTTCAAAGTTCACGAAATAGATATGATCGTCCGCCTTCAGGCAGTCATAGGAATAGCAGCCCGCCGGCTCGTCCTTTTTCCCGAAGGAAAGCTTCTCGTTGTCGGTAAAGGCCAGCTCGTAGTCATAGCCGCTGTCCATCACCAGGGTGTAGCTTTTGCCCGTGAGCTCGTAACACAGGGGCGGACGGTACTGGGAAAGGCCCTCGAAGGTTTTCGGGGCTAAGGGTTTCTGTTTCCTGATCATAATTCTTCTCCTTTTCCTTATCTGATCCAGTAATAGCTTTCCTTATCCATCAGTTCATGCTCCACCGGCTCGCCGAAGGCTCCGAAGGTGTAGTTTTCGGGCTTTCCGTCGAAACCGATGCCGAAGCCCCGGCCCACGTCCTGGAAGCGGTTGAGGTCCATCAGGTAAAGCATGCTGCCGCCGGCGCCCAGCTCCCGGTGCATCTGCTCCTCCACAAAGGAGAGCAGGTAAATGCCGTCCTTGATTTTGATGTAGTTGGCCGGCTCTTCAAAGAAATGCACAAGGCTCGGACCGCCGTCCGCGATGGGGGTGCCCCGTTTCTCCATCTTTTTCAGGAAGGAGACGGGCAGGGCGATGCGGTAATACCGTTCGCTGGTGTAGACGTGCACCACCTCCATGGTGGAATAATACCAGTGGATGGCCGTGCCGATAAGGTCCGCGGTATAGCCGTGGCGTCTTGTTGCCAGAGTGCCGTCTGGCTGTTCGATGGCGCCGAAGACGATTTTCGTGGAGGGCATCTTGGGAAGCTTCGGATTCTTCCCGGTGAAGGCAAATACCGCCGTCACCAGCTGCTGCTCCAGGTCCAGCACCAGGGAAAGGCCGGTGCGGATGGGCTGTCCCGGCAGCTCGAAGTTGACAAAATAGGTGGTATCCTCGGCCTTCAGGCATTCATAGGGGGTGGTTACCGCCTCTTTTCCCTTCTCGGTGAGGCTTAAGACCCGGTCATCCGTAAAGGCCAGCTCATAGTCATAGCCGCTGTCCAGCACCAGGGTAAAGGTTTTCCCCGTAAGCTCAAAGCAGAGGGGCGGGCGGTACTGGGAGAAGCCGTCGAATTGTTTGGGAAATTCCAGCTTGTTGTTTTTCTTTTCTTTCATCATCTGACCTCCTGTGGTACAATAAAAGAAAGCCGGCAAGAAAGAGGGCTCCCGGTATGAAAGCAGCTCTTACGTATCTGTTCCTACTATATTCTATGATAAACCCGGAGGTTTTGTATGGCAAGGAAAATAAAAGAACGAGTTTTCTCAGGAACAACTGACAATACACCCGCCGCCTATGAGGCGGAGCATGCGGCGCTTTCCCGCAGGGCGGCTGCGGAAGGTATGGTTCTTCTGAAAAATGATGACGGCCTGCTTCCCCTGAAGAAGGGCAGCAGAATTGCCCTCTTCGGCGCCGGCGCGGCGGTTACCATCAAGGGCGGAACGGGCTCCGGCGACGTCAACGAGCGCAGAAGCGTACCCATTGACGAGGGCCTTTCCTGTGTATATGACCTGACCACAAAGGACTGGCTGGCGGAATACCGCAGTCAGTATGCCCAGGCCAGGAAGGACTGGCTTGACCAGGTGCAGAAATTCTCGGAAGAGAAGAATATGCCTATTTTCTTCGGCATCTGGCTGAATCCCTTTGTCTATCCGGCTGGACCGGAGGCGGTGAAGACCGATACGGATACGGCTGTTTTTGTCCTGGCCAGAGTGGCCGGTGAGGGCAAGGACAGGACGGCGGAGCCGGGGGATTATTATTTAAGCGAAGAAGAAAAGAAGCTGGTGGACCAGATCTGCGGCCTGTACGACAAGGTAGTCCTGATCATCAATACCGGCAGCATCGTGGATCTGGGCTTTGCGGACGAGTACCCCCAGATCAAATCCATCCTGTACGCCATGCAGCCCGGCCAGGAGGGCGGCCATGCGGTGGCGGACGTTCTGTCCGGCGCTGTGGTTCCCTCCGGTAAGCTTACGGATACCTGGGCGGATGCCTACGGCGATTATCCGGCGGCGGCAACCTTCTCCGGCAACGACGGCGATACGCTGCATGAGGTCTATAAGGAAGGCATATATGTGGGCTACCGGTATTTCGACAGCTTCAACATTCCCGCCCGCTACAGCTTCGGCTACGGCCTCTCCTATACGGATTTCGACATCGAATACGAGGGCACGAAGGTCAACCCCGACGGCAAGGTCTGCGTGAAGGCAAGGGTGACCAATACCGGGGACACCTATACCGCAAGGACCGTGGTTCAGCTCTACGCCGGACTGCCCGAAGGACGGCTGAACAAGGAATTCAGAAGGCTGGTGGCCTTTGCCAAAACCTCTGCCCTGGCGCCGAAGGAAAGCTGCATGGTCCGCCTGGTGTTCGGACCCGAGGAGCTGGCATCCTTCGATACGGCAGCCAGCGCCTACATTGTGGAACAGGGAAAATACGTGCTTTTCCTTGGCGCAAGCCTGGATGCGGCCGTACCGGCTGCGGCCCTGCACCTGGAAAGGGACGCCTGCCTGAAATACGTGCAGCACATCTGCCCGCCTGAAAAGGAAGTGGAGGAGCTGATTCCCGGCGAGGCTATCCGGCAGGCACAGAAATCCTGCCTGGAGGAAGCCGCTAAGAGCGTGCCCTGCTTTGTCTATGATTTAAGCAGCGTGCCCTGCTGGGCGGTGGATTACAACTGGAAGGAAAAGGAGGACGAGGCCTTCGAGATCGTCTCCGGCCTGACCGACGAGCAGCTGGCCGCCCTGGCCTGCGGTGAACCCGCCAAGGGACAGGGAAGCGCTTTAGGCGCAGCGGGCATCTCCGTTCCCGGCTCCGCGGCGGAAACCAGTGACTGTGCCCTTGCGAACGGCGTGGCGCCGGTGGTCCTTGCGGACGGACCTGCGGGCCTGCGGCTTAACAGAAGCTATTCGGTGAAGGACGGCCAGATCGTGCCCCAGCCCTTCGAGGTGTCCATGGGCATCCAGGCGCCGGAAAAGATCGAGGGCGGAGAGGAGTATTACCAGTACTGCACGGCCTTCCCCATCGGAACATTGCTGGCCCAGACCTGGGACGAGGAGCTGATTGCCGAGGTGGGCAAAGCCGTGGCAGAGGAGATGAAGCGCTTCTCCGTTACCCTGTGGCTGGCCCCGGGCATGAACATCCACCGGGATCCCTTATGCGGCCGTAACTTCGAGTACTATTCCGAGGATCCCTTTGTAGCCGGCAAGACCGCCGCGGCCATGGCCCGGGGCGTGCAGAGCATTCCCGGCTGCTTCACCACCATCAAGCATTTCGCCTGCAACAACCAGGAGGATGACCGGATGAGCTCCGACAGCATCGTCTCGGAGCGGGCACTGCGGGAAATCTACTTATGGGGCTTCGGCATCGCCATCACCGAGGGCGGCACGAAATCCATCATGACCAGCTACAACCGGGTGAACGGCATCCACAGCGCGAACAGCTACGACCTCTGTACGAAATTCGCCCGCTGCGAATGCGGCTTCGACGGCGCGATCATGACCGACTGGACCACCACGGAGCAGGCGGACGAATGCTGCGCGGCAGGCTGCATGCGGGCCGGCAACGACCTGGTTATGCCCGGCCAGTTTGCGGACAGGGAGAATATCCTGGCTGCCCTGGCGGACGGTACGCTGTCCAAAGAGGTGCTTCGCGACTGCATCGTCCGGGTTGTGCGGCTGATCCTGGCCTCCAACTGCTACGAATAACAGCTCCAGTAAAAAAGCCCGGGGTTTCCCGGGAGGACAATAAAAAACCGGGCAGGATTCCTGCCCGGTTTTATCTGTCTGTCAGTCTTCGATTTTCCTGTGGAAGCCCCAGCCGCAGATACTGAAGAAGGAGGGGCCGATATGGGCGCCGATGATGGGCCCGAGGTTAACACACTCCACGATGGTGCCGGGTTCCGCAACCTCCTCCACCATCTTCTTCACGTTCTGCACCTCCTCGTAGTAGGAGGTATGGCCGATGTAGACGATCTTGGGAACGTCCGGCACGCCCATTTCCTTCTTATAGCTGTCCACGAGCTTCTTCACAGCGGCCTTCTGGCCTCTGACCTTGGCCACCACGTCCAGCTTGCCTTCATCATTGATGATGAGGATGGGCTTGATGTTCAGCATGGTGCCCACCACGGCCACGGCGCCGCTGACCCGGCCGCCCTTGTGCAGGTAGTTCAGGTCACCTACCATGAACCGGTGGCACATGTATTTCTTCTTCTCCTCCAGCCAGGCGGCATTTTCTTCGATGCCCATGCCGGCTGCACGGTTCATCAGGGCGACCGTAGCCATGATGCCCTGGCCCTGGGTGGCGGAAAGTGTATCCACAAGGATGAGCTTCCTGTCCGGGAATTCCTCCCGCAGCTGGTCCGCGGCCACCTGGACGTTGTCGAAGGTCGCGGTAAGGCCGGAGGACATGCACAGGTAGAGAATGTCATTGCCCGCTTCCAGCTCGGGCGTCCAGGCCTCTACATAATTGAAGGGGGTAATCTGGGAGGTGTGCACCTCCGCGCCGTTCCTCTGTGCCTCGAAAAGCTCATCGCAGTGTTTGTCATGATCCGGGGACTCCGTATGGCAGGTGAAGGTCTTGCCGTTCACCACATATTCCATGGGAATGATCCGGAGGTCATATTCTTCATAGATATGCCGGGGAAGATCCGCTGAGGAATCCGTATAGATCAGGTAGTTGTCCATCTGTATTCTCCTTTGGCGGTACGAAACCGTTTATTTAGCTCATTTTACTGAAATATTATGCAAAAGTCAATGTCGTCAGAGCTTTTCCCGCTGTAAACATGGAAAAAAATCAGGCGAATTTCCGGCGTATTTTCTCCTTGACATTGCAGGGGCTTTGTGTTAAGTTCTTATGCGGACAACAAAGCAGAGTATCCGCTCTCACCATAGCGCAAATGCGCGACTATGGTTAATAGAACCGAAGATTTATTCTTTGATTACTGTTTTGCGGATAGTTTGTCTATCCGCTTCTTTTTTGCGGATAGAGCAGTATTGGTGGAATCAAAGGGAGGAAAAAAAGATTAGCGAATTAATGATCAACGAGCAGGTCCGTGACAAGGAAGTCCGCCTGATTGGAGTTAACGGCGAACAGCTCGGCATTATGTCAGCGAAGGAAGCTTATGCCAGGGCAGTTGAGGCAGAGCTTGACCTTGTGAAGATTGCGCCCACGGCAAACCCGCCGGTGTGCAAGATTATCGACTACGGAAAATACAGATACGAACTGGCTCGTAAGGAGAAGGAGGCCAAGAAAAAGCAGAAGATCACTGAGCTTAAAGAAGTCCGCCTCTCGCCCAACATTGATACGAATGACCTGAACACCAAAGTCAGCGCCGCAAGGAAATTCCTGTCCAAGGGAGACAAGGTTAAGGTAACCTTACGCTTCCGTGGCAGAGAGATTGCCCACATGAACGCGAGCAGACACATCCTGACAGATTTCGCCCAGGAACTGGCCGATATCGCTGTTATTGAAAGACAGCCCAAGGTGGAAGGCAGAAGCCTGACCATGGTACTGGCCGAAAAACGCAACGGATAAACAAGGAGGAAAACATTATGCCCAAGATTAAGACAAGCAGAGCAGCAGCAAAGCGCTTCAAAGTTACCGGCACCGGTAAGTTAGTACGCAATAAAGCTTACAAGAGCCATATTCTGACCAAGAAGTCTCAGAAGAGAAAACGTAACCTCAGAAAACAGACTGTAGCGGATCCGACGAATGTGAAGAACATGAAGAAGATCTTACCGTACATGTAAAGAGACAGGAGGGAATGAACAATGGCAAGAATCAAGGGTGGCTTAAACGCCAAGAAGAAACATAACCGTGTATTAAAGCTGGCCAAGGGTTACAGAGGCGCCAGAAGCAAACAGTACAGAATCGCTAAGCAGTCCGTTATGCGTGCGCTGGCAACCGCCTATGCAGGCAGAAAGGAACGCAAGCGTCAGTTCCGTCAGCTCTGGATTGCCCGTATCAATGCGGCGGCCAGAATGAACGGTCTCTCCTACAGCAAGTTCATGTACGGCCTGAAGCTGGCCGAGATCACCCTGAACAGGAAGGTCCTGGCTGACATGGCTGTCAACGACAAGGAAGGCTTCACCGCTCTTGCGGAAGTTGCGAAGGGCAAGCTGAATTAAGGAAACGCAAAGGAACAGCACCGGATCACCGGTGCTTTTCCTTTTGCCGCTTTACCGGTGAGGGCGGATTGGTTATAATAACTGACAGTATTTTAAGAAAGACGGGGAAACCATGAACCAATACAGACGCGCTTCCGGAATCCTGCTTCCGGTCTTTTCCCTGCCAGGTCCCTTCGGCATCGGGACCTTCGGGCAGTCCGCCAGGGATTTTATCGATTTCCTGCACGATGCAGGCCAGTCCTGCTGGCAGATTCTCCCCTTAAATCCCGCCGGGGGCGGCAATTCCCCCTATTCCGGCTTTTCCGCCTTTGCGGGAAATACCCTGTTCCTCGACCCGGATCTTCTGGCCGAAGACGGCCTGCTGACCAGGGAGGAGGCGGAGGGCTACCGGGAAGAAAATACCGGCCGCGTGGACTATGCCCGCCGTATGGAGCTTTCGAAGGAAATGCTGAAAACGGCCTGCAAAAGGGGCCTTGCCGGGGATCGGACAGACTTTGAAGCCTTCCGGCAGGAAAATGCCGCCTGGCTTGCCGATTATGCCCTTTATACCGCGGTCAAGGACTGCTTCAACGGCCTGCCCTGGACCAACTGGCCGGACAACGGCCTGCGCCTTCACGAAGGCGAAGCTGTACTCTTTTACCGGGATAGAACGGTAAAGCAGCGGGAAATCCTGGAATATGCCCAGTTCCTGTTCTTCAGGCAGTGGAAGGCCCTGAAGGACTATGCCGGGGAAAAGGGGATTTCCATTATCGGGGATCTGCCCCTGTACGTCTCCCTGGACAGCGCGGACGTGTGGGCCCATCCGGAGTATTTTGAGCTGGATGAGGAGAACATGCCGGTGGAGGTGGCCGGCGTGCCGCCGGATTATTTCTCAGAGGAAGGCCAGCTGTGGGGCAACCCCTTATACAACTGGGAGAAGATGAAGGAGGAGGGCTACGGCTGGTGGATCCGCCGGATCGGCAGCGCCTTTTCCCTGTATGACATGCTGCGGATTGACCATTTCCGGGGGCTTTCCACCTACTGGTCGGTGCCTGCAGAGGCCGAAAGCGCCGTCTCCGGCCGCTGGAGAAAGGGGCCCGGCATGGATCTGGTGGGGGTGCTCACCTCCTGGTTCTACGACAGACAGTTTATCGCAGAGGATCTGGGGCTTCTGACGCCGGACGTGTACGAGCTTCTGGAGCAGAGCGGGCTTCCGGGCATGAAGGTGCTGGAATTTGCCTTTTCCTCCGGGCCGGACAACGCCTACCTTCCCCACAATTACACGGAAAACTGCGTCTGCTATGTGGGCACCCACGACAATACCACGGCCAGGGACTGGCTGGAAACGGCGGAACCTGCGGAAAGGCAGGCTGCAGCCGATTACCTGGGACTGAATGAAGAAGAGGGGGAGAATATCGGCTTTATCCGCGCCGGCATGACCTCAAAAGCCCGGCTTTTTATCGCCCAGATGGCGGACTGGCTGAACCTGGGGGCCGAAGGCCGGATCAATGTCCCGGGCATTCCGGAAGGAAACTGGACCTTCCGGCTTCCGGAGGGCGTGCTGCGTCGGGAACTGGCCGAAAAAATAGCCCGCCTTACCGAACTTTCCGGCAGAGGTCGGAACGAACATTAAAAACAAGGAGCATGTAAAAATGGATGCATTGCACGGATTGAAGATACTGGATTTTTCCACCCTGCTTCCCGGACCCTTCGCCTCGCTGACCCTGGCGGATCTGGGTGCGGAGGTGCTGACCGTCACTGCGCCGGGAAAACCGGATATCGTGACCCTCTGGGGGCCGACCCTGCCCGGTACGAAAACCAGCGCTGCAGCGGCGTGGATTGACCGGAACAAGAAGAGCATTATCCTGAACCTCAAGAAACCGGAGGCGGCGGAGGCGGTGAAAAAACTCATCACCGAGGAAGGCTACAACATTATCCTGGAGCAGTTCCGCCCCGGTGTCATGAAGAAATTCGGCCTGGATTACGAGTCCTTAAAGGAGATCTGTCCGGAGCTTATCTACTGTTCTTTAACCGGCTACGGCCAGACCGGGCCCCGGGCCAGCCGGGCCGGCCATGACGTGAATTACCTGGCCCTTTCCGGCAATATGGCCTCCGCAGGCAGGAAGAGCACCGGCCCGACCCTGTCCAATATGCAGATAAGCGACGTGGGCGGCGGCTCCCTCTATGCCGTTATCGGCATCCTGGCGGCGGTGCATTACCGGGACGTGACCGGGGAAGGCCAGCATGTGGACGTGTCCATGTACGACGGGGTGATTCCCTTCAACGGCATGGACGGGGCGGTTTACCTGGCCGGCGGAAGGCTTCCCGAAAGGGATGCGGAGCGCTTAAACGGCGGCGGCATGTATGATTTCTACGAAACCGCCGACGGCAGGTATTTAAGTGTTGCCTCCCTGGAACCGAAATTTTTCCGGGCATTGTGCGAGACCCTGGGCTTTGACGAGTACGCAGACCAGAAAATCCTGGCCACGCCGGAGGGAGAGGCTAAGTTCAAGGCCCTTCTTACCGAAAAGCTTAAGGAAAAATCCCTGGCGGAATGGGTGGCTATTTTTGACAGAACCGATGCCTGCGTGGAGCCGGTGCTGACCTTTGCGGAAACCGCCGCCGACCCCCATGCCGCAGCCAGAGGGGCCGTGGTGGATGTTCCGGTGCCGGGAACGGATTATTCCGTGAAGCAGATGGGCACCGCCGTCAAGCTGTCCAAATGCCCGCCCGACTACCGGCACGCCGGCTATCCCAAGGGAAGCCAGACCGTGGAGGTGCTTGAGAAGCTTGGGTATACCGAAGAGGAAATCCGGGAGCTTTCCCGGTGACAGGCAGTGTTTTTTGAGGAAAAGTACGCTTGCACTTCGGTTGTTTTACGCTTATAATAGTAAGGTAATGAAATACCCTGAAAATTACTAAAGGAGGATTCTGATTATGAGCAAAGTATTGGATTTCTTAAACAAGGCCGGCACGTTCTATCTGGCAACCTGCGACGGCGATCAGCCGAAGGTTCGTCCCCTTGGAATGGCTTTTGAAATGGATGGAAAGGTTACCTTTGGCGTAGGCACCTTCAAGGATGTTTACAAACAGCTTGAGAAGAATCCCAAGGTAGAGGTTGTTGCCCTTGGCGAGCAGGGCCACTGGCTCCGCTACACCGGCAAGGCCGTTCTGATCAAGGATGAGTCCAAGGCTGCCGCTGTTGTTGCCGCCAATCCCTTCCTGCAGAAGATTTACAATGAGAAAACCGGCTACAAGCTCGGTCTGTTCTATCTTGAGGATGCTACCGCTGTGGATATCCCCATGATGGGCCCCGGCGAGAATCTGCTTGACTGATTCCGCTGACAAGAAGAGTTGGAAACCGCCGCAGAAAGTAAAGGCTGCGGCGGTTTTTTAAATGCGGGCGCCGCACATGGCGCTGATTTTTTGCTTAAGGAGACTTATGGATTTTTCAACACTGAACGACAGACAGGCAGAGGCGGTGCGCTGCACGGAAGGCCCTCTGCTGATCATCGCCGGCGCGGGTTCCGGCAAAACCAGGGTGCTGACCTACCGGATAGCCTATCTCATGCAGGAATGCGGCGTGGACCCCTGGAACATCATGGCCATCACCTTTACCAACAAGGCCGCCTCCGAGATGCGGGAAAGGGTGAATAAAATCGCCGGCCACGGCGGGGAAGCCGTCTGGGTTTCCACCTTCCATTCCGCCTGTGCCCGGATCTTACGCAGATATATCGACCGTATCGGCTACGGTACGGATTTTTCCATATATGATACCGACGACAGCAAAACCGTGATGAAGGCCATCCTGGCGGACATGAACGTGGACAGCAAGAAGTTCACCGTCCGGGGCGTGCTTTCGGTGATTTCCTCTGCCAAGAATAAAATGATGACCGTCACGGACATGGAGGAAGAGGCCTCCAGCCGGGACGACGACATCTATGCGGCGGCCTACCGGGCCTATGAGGAGCGCCTGCGGAAAAACAATGCCCTGGATTTCGACGACCTTCTCCTGAAGACGGTGGAGCTGTTCGAAAAGGATGCCCAGGTGCTGCAGATGTACCAGGAACGGCTGAAATACATCATGGTGGACGAGTACCAGGACACCAACGGCGTGCAGTTCAAATTTGTAAGCCTGCTGGCTGCCCGCTACGGCAACCTGTGCGTGGTGGGTGACGACGACCAGTCCATCTACAAATTCCGCGGCGCGGACATCACGAACATCCTGGATTTTGAGAAAACCTACCCGAAGGCGAAGGTGGTGAAGCTGGAGCAGAATTACCGCTCCACCGGCAACATCCTTTCCGTGGCCAACGCGGTGATTAAAAACAACCGGGAACGCCGGGACAAGGTCCTGTGGACCGCGGCGGAGGACGGGAAGAAGGTTACCTTCCGGCAGTATGACTCGGGCCGGGAGGAGGCTGCCGGCGTGGTGGCGGAAATCCGCAAAGCGGTGGCCGACGGGGAGAAATACAGTGATTTCGCCATCCTGTACCGGACCAATGCCCAGTCCCGGGCACTGGAGGAACAGATGATTTTTAAAGGGATTCCCTACAAAATCATCGGCGGCGTGAATTTCTATGCCCGCAAGGAAATCAAGGACATCCTGGCCTACCTGAAAACCGTGGCCAACGGCCGGGATGACCTGGCGGTCCGCCGGATCATCAATGTGCCCCGCCGGGGCATCGGCAAGACCAGCATTGACCGGGTATCGGACTACGCGGTGCGCACCGACCGGTCCTTCTTCGATGCCCTCTGCCATGCGGAAAACATTCCGGATATCGGCGCGGCCATGCGCAAGATCCGGGGGTTTACGGACTTTATCCTGCGGATGCGGACCCTGAGCCGGGAGCTGAAGGTCACCGAGCTGATTGATACGGTGTGCAAAGACACCGGTTATATCGCCGAGCTGGAGGCGGACGGGGGAGAAGAGGCCCTGGAGCGCATCGCCAACCTGGACGAGCTGATTTCCAAGGCAGCCCTGTATGAAAAAGAGGCGGAGACGCCCTCCCTAAACGACTTCCTGGAGGAGGTGGCCCTGGTGGCGGACATCGATTCCCTGGAGGACGACCGGGACAGCTGCGTCATGCTGACCATCCATTCCGCCAAGGGCCTGGAATTCCCCCACGTCTACATCACGGGTATGGAGGACGGCCTTTTCCCGGGCTTCCGCACCATTTACGACGTGGATGCCTCCGCCATTGAGGAGGAGAGAAGGCTGGCCTACGTGGGCTTTACCCGGGCGCAGAAGACCCTGCACCTGACCGCCGCGAAGATGCGGATGATGATGGGTGAGACGGAAGGCCATGCCATAAGCCGTTTCGTGCGGGAAATCCCCGGAGAGCTTCTGGATACCCGCTCCGAGGCCGCAAAGGAACAGCCCCGGGGGGCGAGAACCTTCTCCGGCCAGTCTTCCGCGGCCGGGAAATACGAAAAAATGACCGGTGCTTCTGCATCCTCCGGCGCCTCCGGCCGGGGAAAAATGCCTGCCGGCTTTACGCCGAAGCAGTTCAAGGTGGAACGGGAGACCGCCCTGTCCTACGGCGTGGGCGACAGGGTTTCCCACCGCAAATTCGGCGAGGGAACCGTGGCGGAAATCGTGAACGGACCGAAGGATTTCGAGGTGACCGTGGATTTCGATACCGCAGGCAGGAAGAAAATGTTCGCTTCCTTTGCGAAGCTGGAAAAGTGCTGATAACCGCAGACTGCGGAAGAAAGGGAGAAAGCCGTGAAGGAAGATTTCTTTGAGGATCAGGAAGAGCTTGTTGAAACGAAGATTGCAGGCGAGGCGGTGTACGACGGCAGCCTGCTGCATGTGCGTAAGGATGAGGTAAGGCTTCCGGACGGGGGCAGCTCCGCCAGGGAGTATTTCACCCATCCCGGCGCGGTGGCCATTGTCCCCATGACGGAGGACGGCTGCGTCATCCTGGAGCGGCAGTACCGGTATCCCCTGGGCCGTATCGTGACGGAGATTCCGGCTGGAAAGCTGGACGGCAGCACGGAGGATCGCCTGTCCGCAGCCAAAAGGGAGCTGAAGGAGGAGACCGGCTACGAGGCGGAAAGCTGGGCGAAAATCGGGGACTATACCCCGGCTGCGGCTTACAGCGACGAGGTCATCAGCCTCTACCTTGCCCGGGACCTTATCCAGACCGGCCGGGATTTGGACGAGGATGAGTTTATCCGGGTCATCCGGGTGCCCCTGGCCGAGGTGGTCAAGCAGGTCATGGAGGGGGAGATTACCGACGGCAAAACAATGGCGGCCATTCTCATGACCGCCAGACTGTTCGGCATATGAGGGAAAACCCTCATAAAGCCCTCGGATTCAGTTTCCCTTAAACGTATATTTTCCTTTGGAGAAGCCGATGGTAACGGTTTCTCCTTTTTTAATGTCTCCCTTAAGCAGGGCTTCCGCCAGGGCATCCTCGATGTTGGTCTGGATGGCCCGCTTTAAAGGCCGGGCGCCGTATTTCGGATCGTAGCTGGAATCCACCAGCTGCTGCTTTGCCGAAGCGGTGAATTTGAGCTTAAGGTCCATCTGCTGCCGGCAGCGTTCGGAGAGAATCTTCAGCTGCAGGTTCAGGATGCCGGTCATGTCCTTCTTGTCCAGTCCGTGGAAAACGATGATTTCGTCGATACGGTTCAGGAATTCCGGCTTGAAGATCCGGCGGATTTCCTCCATGACCTGGTCCTTCATGTGGTCGTAATCCTGCTTTGCCGCGTCTCCGGCGCCGAAGCCCAGCTTGTGGGAGGAGGCGATCTGCGTCGCGCCGGCGTTGGAGGTCATGATGATGCAGGTGTTTTTGAAATCCACGCTTCTTCCCTGGGCGTCGGTGATGTGGCCCTCGTCCAGGACCTGCAGCAGGATGTTGAACACGTCGGGATGGGCTTTTTCGATTTCATCGAAAAGCAGCACGCTGTAGGGATTCCGGCGGACCCGCTCCGAGAGCTGGCCGCCCTCGTCGTAGCCCACGTAACCGGGCGGGGAGCCGATGATCTTGGAAACACTGTGCTTTTCCATATATTCGGACATGTCCACCCGGATCATGGCGGATTCATGGCCGAAGACCGCCTCTGCCACGGCCTTGGAAAGCTCGGTCTTGCCCACGCCGGTGGGCCCCAGGAACAGGAAGGAACCGATAGGACGGGCGGGATCCTTCAGGCCGACCCGGCCTCTTCTTATGGCCCGGGAGACCGCGCCAACCGCTTCATCCTGGCTGATAACCCGCTCGTGCAGCACCTTTTCCAGGTTGGCCAGACGCCGGGATTCCTCCTGGGCGATCTGGTTTACGGGGATTTTGGTCCAGGAGGAAACCGTGCGGGCCACGTCCTCCGCGGTGACCGTAATGGCCTTGCTGTTCAGTTTGTCGTGGAAACGCTTCCTGGCCTTTTCCAGCTTTTCCTTTTCCTTCGAAAGCTTCGCCGTAAGGGCGGAGGCATCGGGAAGCCGCCCCTCCTTCAGGGCCGTTTCCCTTTCCTTTTCCAGAAGGGCGAGGTCCTGCTCCAGGGCGGTGATGTTGTCGGTGCCGGTCATTTCCCGCAGGTGGACAACGGCGGCCGCCTCGTCCATGACGTCGATCGCCTTGTCCGGCAGGAAACGGTCGGAAATATACCGCCGGCTCATGGCAGCGGCAGCGGCTACGGCCTCGTCGGAGATGGTCAGGCCGTGGTGGCGTTCATAATAGGGCCGCAGGCCTTTCAGGATCTCCACGGTGGCCGCCTCGTCCGGCTCCTCCACGGTAACCGGCTGGAACCGGCGCTCCAGGGCAGCGTCCTTTTCGATATATTTTCGGTATTCCTCCAGGGTGGTGGCGCCGACCACCTGGATTTCGCCCCGGGAAAGGGCGGGCTTTAAGATATTGGAAGCATCCAGGGCACCCTCCGCGCCGCCGGCGCCGATGATGGTGTGAAGCTCGTCGATGAAGAGCAGGATATTGCCGGCGGCAATGATTTCCTCGATGACGCCCTTGATACGGGCTTCAAAATCGCCCCGGTATTTGGAGCCGGCCACCATGCCGGAGAGATCCAGCCGCAGCAGTCTCTTTCCCTGCAGGCTTTCCGGCACCAGGTCCTCGGCCATGCGCTGGGCGAGGGCTTCCACAATGGCGGTTTTGCCCACGCCGGGCTCGCCCACCAGGCAGGGGTTGTTCTTGGTCCTTCTGCTCAGTATCTGGATAAGCCGGGTGATTTCCGCTTCCCTGCCGATGACCGGATCGAGGTCGCCGGTACGGGCAAGCTCCGTCAGGTCCCGGCTGTACTGGTCTACCGTGGGGGTGGGGCTTCCGGCGTTTCCGCCCTGGACGTGGCTGTTGAAATCCTCCGTGGCTTCGCCGGGGTCAAGCCCCATGCTGGCCCAGACTGAGGCGTACAGGTGGGGAAGGTCCACGCTCATGGAGAAGAGCAGGCGGGAGGCAGAGCTTTCCAGCTCCTGCAGCATGACCATGAGGATATGGCCGGTACCCACGCTTTTGTCTCCCAGGCGGGTCATTTCCGCCTCGGCCCGGCGCAGGGTGTTCTCCGCCCGGGGCGTCAGCTTCAGGTCCTTCTTCTTCACCGGATGGTCTTCGTTCCTGGCGGAAATAAGGGTGCAGATAAGATTCGTGAGCTTTTCCGCGGTGACCCCGGTTTCCTCCAGAAGCTTTCCGGCGGTGCTTTCGGCGGTTTCCACCAGGCCCAGAAGCAGGTGTTCGGTGCCGATATAGGCATGGCCCAGCTGCCACGCGGCATTTCTCGCGGCATCCAGGGCCTTTTTCGCTTCTTCCGTATAGTTGTTTTTCATGTATTCCTCCGCATGCCCCGGTTTTGCCGGGGAATGGCAAAAGAGCCGTCGCAGTACTTTCGGGTAAACGCAACGGCTCTTTATCCTGTTTTACTTATCGTTTACCGGGCATTTTTCTCGTAGATGATCCGTAAGCCCTTCAGCAGCAGGTCATTGTCCAGGATGAGCTTGTGCCTGCAGAACCGGGAAATGCTCTTGGCCAGTCCGCCGGTGGCGACCACCGTGCATTCGCCCACCTCCCCCTCGATCCGGTCGATCAGGCCGTCGATCATGGCGGCGTTCCCGTAAATGATACCGCTCTTCATGCAGTCGATGGTATTGGTGCCGATGACCTTTTTCGGGGAGTTCAGGCTGATCTGCTGCAGCAGGGAGGTATTGCTCACCAGGGAATTCAGTGAGGTCCGGATGCCGGGGAAGATCATGCCGCCCATGAACTCGTGCTTCTCGTTGATGAGGCTTAAGGTCGTGGCCGTGCCCAGATCCACCACGATGACCGGAAGGGGGTGTTCGTGCATGGCGGCCACGGAGGTGACCAGCATGTCGCTGCCCAGCTGGGCCGGGTCGTCCAGGCGGATATTCAGGCCGGTTTTGATGCCGGGTCCCACGATGAGGGGTTCCTTCTTGATGAGTAGCCGGGTGGCCCGGCGCAGCTCAAAGGTGATTTCCGGCACAACGGAAGAAATAATGCCGCCTTCCAGGGCATTGGAATCGATTTCCCGGATTTCCAGGATGGATTTAATCATGATCGCATATTCCGCGGCAGTTTTGTTCCGGTCGGTGGAAATCCGCTCGATAAACAGGATTTTTCTTTCGTCAATACAGCCCAGGACAATGTTGGTATTGCCCACATCTATGGCAAGGATCATCTCCGGTACTCCTAAATTTAAAGCTTACGCTCTGCCGTGACAGTATTTGTATTTCTTTCCGCTTCCGCAGGGGCAGGGATCGTTCCGGCCGATCTTCTTTTCCTTCACGATGGTGCCGGATTTCTTCTGCTCCTTATAGAGCTCCTTCTGCTTTTCTTCGTCAAAAATGGCATTCCACTCCTCCAGACCGTAAAGCCAGTCCGCCCGGGCGGCTACCATGTTCTTGTACAGCTTTTCCTTGTCAAAGGCCAGGGACACCTCGGTGTCCTCCGTTGCCTCGTCCAGGTTGTTGGAGGCGACAAGGCTGTCGTCGATGCCGTCCAGGAAACCGATCATCAGCTCGATGGTCATGTCGTATTTCTCCGCCAGCTCTTTGACGGTGCCTTTTACCTCCGTATCGGGGTCGGCCAGCAGCTGCTTGTAGATCTTCTTTTCCCGGGCGAAATAATCCTCCCAGAGGGCGTTCAGCTGTTTCGGGTCAGCATCCGTTGCGTAGGCTTTGTCTCTCCAGTCAGTCAGTAAACTCATATGGTAAATCTCCTTGTTTTATGTTTTGTTTTTTCTTAACTGTGGATTATACCATATTGATCCGGATTTGAAAATACAGGAAATGCCGCAGGCCCTTTCCTTATGGAAAAGACGCTGCGGCATGTTTTCAGGGAAGTTTTTCAAGGATTTCACGGATGGACAGGCCTTTTTCCCGGGCAACGGCGGCAAGGTCGTCGTATTCGTATTTGCCCCTGCATACCCCGAAGCCCTCGGATACCTTGCGGCGGATGGGGCCGAAGGGGGTATCGACGGTTTCGATCCGTCTGGCCAGGGTGTAGCGCTTGCTGACCCGCTCCCGGATGCCGATGGTGGTGGTATGTCGGAAGATAAGCTCTATGATTTTCTCCCGATCCGCCTCTCTGCACATGACGCTTAAGAGGATGCCGGTTCTGGATTTCTTCATCCCTATGGGGGTGGTGAAGACCTCCACGGCGCCGGCGTCAAAGAGACGCTCCATGGCGAAGCTTAAGGCCTCCGGGGTCATGTCGTCGATGTTGCAGAAGAGCTCCACGATGGTGGCCGTGCTGCCGCCGGTTTTGCCGAGAATGGCCCGTACGCAGTTGGCGGCTTCGAAATCCTTCTTTCCGCAGCCGTAGCCGATGGCTTCGGGCCGCATCACCGGCATTTCTCCGAAATGGTCGACGAAATGGGTGAGCAGGGCCGCGCCGGTGGGAGTGCAGAGCTCGCCTTTGATGCTGCCGCTGTAAATGGGCACCTCCTTCAGGATGAGGGCGGTGGCCGGAGCGGGAACCGGAAGAATGCCGTGGGCGCACCGGACCTGGCCGGAGCCTACGTGTACGGGAGAGGCAATGACCTCATCCGGGGAAAGCATCTCCATCAGCCGGCAGACGGCGGCCACGTCTGCCACCGCATCCATGGTACCCACCTCGTGGAAATGAATGTCCGTTACGGGGACGCCGTGCACCGCGGATTCCGCCGCGGCGATACGGCCGTAGACGGCCATGATGTCGTCTTTTACCTTATCCGACAGGGTCAGGTGGTCGCGGACGAGGTGCTCGATGCCCGCCATCCCTGTGTGGGAGTGGCTGTGGCCGTGCCCGTGTTCATGATCATGGTGGTGATCGTGGTCATGCTCATGTTCGTGGTGATGGTCATGCCCGTGAATATCGGCGCTTTCTTCCTCTTCACCGTCCACGAGAACCTTCATGTGGGTACCGGTGACGCCGCATTTGACCGCCGGCTCCGCAGTAAAGGAGACTGAGCCGAGGCCGCAGCTGTTCATCTCCGCCAGGAAAGCTTCTTTTTCTTCGGGAGAGAGCAGTTCGTAAAGCGCGGCGGTAAGCATGTCGCCGGCAGCGCCCATCTGGCAGTCAAGGTAAAGTGTTTTCAAGATTGTTTTCCCTCCATGTGGTTGATGAGGCTGGCGGAATAGCCTGCCCCGAAGCCGTTGTCAATATTTACTACCGTAACCCCGCTGGCGCAGGAATTCAGCATGGATAAAAGGGCGGACAGTCCGCCGAAGGAGGCACCGTAGCCGACGCTGGTGGGCACGGCGATGACCGGGCAGTCCGCAAGGCCGCCGATAACACTGGCCAGGGCACCCTCCATGCCCGCGATGGCGATGATGACGGAGGCGCTCATGATTTCCTCCAGATGGGCCAGGGTGCGGTGAAGCCCGGCAACCCCCACGTCATAGAGACGGATAACCTTATTGCCCAGGGCTTCCGCGGTCAGGGCTGCCTCCTCAGCCACCGGAAGATCGCTGGTGCCGCCGGTGCAGACCACGATGCTGCCGATGCCGTCGGGTTCCGGCAGATCACCGATAAGGCCGATGCCCGCGTCCTTTCTGTAGTCCAGAAGGCCCGGCAGCGCTTCCTCCACAGCCGCTGCCTTTTCAGCGGACAGCCGGGTGATCAGGATGGCTTTCTGGCCGTTTTCCCGCATGACCTTTGCGATGCCGGCTATCTGCTCCGCGGTCTTGCCCGCGCCGTAGATGACCTCTGCCACCCCTTTGCGCACCGCCCGGTGGAGATCCACCTTGGCGTAGCCGATATCCTCAAAGGGCGCGGCCTTGAGCCTGAGCGCCGCTTCCTCCACGGACAGTGTACCCTCTGAAACACTTTTCAGGATTTCTTTCAGTGAATTATGCATTCCTTGCCTCCAGGTCCAGCGTTACCGCCGTATAGTATTTTTTCAGTTTCTCAAGTATCCTTTCCCGGTCTGCCAGCACCTTCTCCAGCTGGCCGGCCTTGACCTGCAGCTTTGCCGTATTGCCCACAAGCCGCACCCGGAAATCGGAAAAGCCGAGGGAGGCGAGGAAGACCTCCGCCTTTTCCGTTTTCTCCAGCTTTTCCGCGGTGATTTTTTCTCCCGCGGGAATACGGGTGGCCAGGCAGGCGTAGGAGGGCTTGTTCCAGGTGAAAAGCCCTGCTTCTTTTGAAAGCCTGCGGATTTCATCCTTGGTCAGGCCCCACTCCCGTAAGGGAGAGCGCACGGAAAGCTCCGCCAGGGCCCGCATGCCGGGCCGGTCGCCGGCATCGTCCGAGGCATTGGTACCGTCGCAGATGACGCTGTAGCCGTCGGCCTTTGCCCTTTCGGTAATGGCGGAAAATATCCGCTGCTTGCAGTAGTAGCACCGGTCGGCGGGATTGGCCGTGACCTCGTCAAAGGCGAGCACGTCCAGGGTAAGGATAACCATTTTCGCGCCGAGATCATTGGCCAGGCGCTTCGCATCCTCCAGCTCAAAGGCGGGCTGGAAGGCGGTCTTCACATAGTAGGCGGTAACATCGGCCTTTTCGGAAAGGGCCGCATACAGCAGGTAGGAGGAATCCACCCCGCCGGAAAAGGCAATGGCCGCTTTTGGATTTTCTTTAAAAAAAACTTCTTTATTCATGCTTCTCATTTAACATAAAAAAGGGAAGCTTGTCAAGCTTCCCTCTTTTTCATTTGAATCTTAAATTCCGGGTCAGCGTCCGCCGCGTCCGAAATATTTCAGGATATCGTAGCTGCCCAGCTCCCGCATGAAGGCGCCGGTGACCTGCAGGCGCAGACCGTCTTCATTTACACCATAGAAGAAGCCGCTGTCGTGCTGGGTCCTGCGGTTGAAGACCACCAGGCCCTGGCTGCCGTTGCATTTTTCCTCCACCCACTGGAGCAGGTAGACATCCGGCCTCAGCTTGATGTAGAAGCAGGGAGAGGACCAGCTGGCGCCGCCGGCGTTGTCCGGCTGGAAAATGGTCCAGCTGTAGCTTTCCGGCGAGCTGTACACATGGATGGACTGCATGTTTTCCCCGTAGCACCAGGCAAAGATTTTGCCCACCAGCTCATCCGTGAAATGATGCCTTGCGGCAAAGGGCGGCTTCAGTCCTTTGTACTGCAGCGTGCCGAAATAAACGTCCGCGCCGGCTTCCCATTCGCTGTGCCAGTTGCCGATGCCGGCCTTGATGGTGGTGGTCAGGCCGGTCCTGAAATCCAGCACCTGGGACAGGCAGGAACAATCCGGGTCGCCGCTCATGATGTGGGAGAAGAAATACAGATCCCGGTCTGACTGGAAGCAGGCATACCGGTCTTCCTTCCATTCGCCGCCGTCAATACGCCAGCGCAGCATGTCTTTGGAGAAAACATCGTATTCCACGGCATTGCCGGGCTTTCCGCTCCATGGCGCTGCCGCATACCTGGGATTGTCCGGGCAGACCGTGAATTTCCTGCCTACCAGGTCATAGCAGAAGGGCAGGTGGTTGAAGGACTGCATGATGTTGACCGCGCTGCCGGCCAGGATATCCTGCTTCTCGGCCGCGTGGGCCAGGGCTTCCTCTCTGGTCATGGGAATATCGATGTCCATGGGCCGGTAGGCATAACGGGCGCCTTTTGTTTCGCCGTAGCCCCGGAACACCTGTCCCTTGTCTCCGGCGGATTTGATGTCCTCCAGATGGGCGGCATCGCCGGTGAGGGTAAGCTTTGCGGCGGTTATCCGGTAGGTCAGGGAATCGTCCGCCTCGAAGCCGAATTCCATGCCGAAGGCTTCCATATCGAAGAAATTGAGGATATCGATCCGCATTTTGCCGCCGTATTCAACCTCCCAGTTGGCGACGATATAATTCTCATCGTCGATTTTGAGGAAGTCGGCAACGAAGGCCTGGGTGATGCCTCCCATTTCCTTTCCGAGGTCCACATTGATGGTGTTGACGACACTGGGATAGAAGGTCAGGCGTTCCAGACCGGTATTGTAGTCCCAGTGCAGGCCCCTGCCTTCGATGCGGTTGGTGGTGGTGTGCAGGGCAGCCGGCTTTTCGTTGTCGCCCTTGTCGGCCCAGCCGAAATAGTATTCCCGCTGGATTTCCCTGGGAATATCCCGGTAGGATTTCGGCGGCCTGGCTCCCGTCAGGTCATAGCCCACGGGCACGGTGATGCCGAACCAGGTTTCGAAGGCCGTCACCGCCCAGGTTTTATTGTCCAGGATGACGTGCCAGCCCCGGGAGGTTCCCGGAATCAGGTGGGTGAATAAAAAGAGATTGTCCCGGCGGTCATAGGCATAGGGTGCGGTATAGGTGCTGCCGTTTTCCGTTACCTTTAAGGTTTTGCCGTCCAGAAATTCGTAGGAAAGCTCCTTTGGCGCTAAGGGGTTCTCGGAGCGGAAGGTGAAGGAAAGCCCGGCCAGGCAGGTGCAGTCCTTACCGCAGTCGGCCACGGCTTTTGCCTGAACCTTTTCCTCCACATACTCCGGGGTCAGAGGGTTATATTCGGTAAAAAATGACATCTTCTTTGCCTCCTCGACGTATTGCGTAAACGTTTGTCTCCGGGTTACTGCGCATTTTCAGTGTCTCTTCAGTCCTTCTTCTCTTCGGCATTTGCCGCGCCCTTGGACAGTGTCCAGTGACGGTAGGCGCCGGCGGCGTCCTTCATTTCCCTGGCCTTCTTCGCAGCCGGGGTGTAGAGGCCGTATTCGTGGGCCTTCAGGCATTCGGTATAGCTGATATCGGTATGCTCATTCCTGGGCAGCGGTACATTCTGCTCGCCCGCCAGGATATCCTGGACCTTGCGGATATTTACGGTATGGGTGGTCGTGCCCTCCGCAACGGCCACTGCCGCAGCCACGCCTGCCGCCTGGCCCGTGCCCACGCACTGGGGAATCAGGTTGACGTTGTCGATGGCAATCCGGTCGGCGGAAATATGGCGGCCGGGGGCCAGAAGGTTCTCCACCTTCTGGGGGAGGATGGATTTATAGGGAATCTCAATCGGCGCATTGTCGTTTAAGGTGTCCACGGTGCAGTGCCAGGCGATGCAGTCGTCGTGCTCCACCGGGAAAGCCCAGTCGTTGGAGGAAATCACGTATTCGCCCACGATGCGGTGGGAGCCCCTGGTGCCCAGCTGGGGCGCGATGTCGTAGAGATAGGCATCCTTCATGATCTCCGGGCAGAAGCGCTTATAGTAGTCGATGGCTTCCCGGATCTTCAGACGGGTATGCATCTCCGTATCGGTCTGGTCGGCGATGACCGAGCAGTCGTGCTTCGGCTGCCAGTTGTTCACCCAGCTGACGTCGTCGGTGGGCCCGCAGATCATGGCGTTCAGGAAGCCGTGGATGTCCTTGAGGCCGCCCATCATTTCCCTGAATTTGTCCGGATTTTCCCGCATCCAGTTGCGGAAGGCCTTCCGGGAGAAGCCGCCGATACGGTACACCAGGGCTGTGGAAGAGCAGCGGCAGTCGTCGTCGATGGCCGAGGAGGTAGGCGCGCCGGACAGCCGGCAAAGGTCCGCGTCGCCGGTGGCGTCGATGACCACCTTGGCCATTACGGCTTTACGGCCTTCCTTGGATTCGAAGATAACGCCTTTGCAGACGTCGCCGTCCATGATGGGCTTGGTGCCCCAGCTGTGGTACAGTACGCGGATGCGGTCGGAGAGCTCATCCAGCATGATGTCCATCTCAATCTTGAGCTGGTTGGGCTCCAGCATGAAGCCGTGGCAGACCCTGGGGGTCTCGATACGGGTGGCGCCGCCGCAGTCCTCCCATTTTTCCACGAGCGCCGGGTCCGTATTGCCGGCCAGCTCCATGCCGGGGCCATAGACCGCGCCGGGGATTTTCGAAAGACGGGTAAACCATTCTTCCTGGATACCCTGTACATAGGTTTTCTCGTGGAAGGAAAGACTGGGGATGAGCAGCACGTAACCGCCGGTTACGTCACCGCCGCAGTAGCCGTATCTTTCCATCAGAATGACATTTTTACAGCCCGCCCGGGCTGCTGCAACGGCTGCGGAATGGCCCGCGGCGCCGCCGCCCACCACCAGAACGTCACATTCGTCATATACGGGAATGGCAGTCTGGGGCTCAAAATACACCTTTGCGCTCATGGTACTTCTCCTTTTAATATTTTGTTGTTTTCTTTTTATTATAGCACGGGCAACTTAAAAATCACACAATTTCGGACTGGCAGAATGCACAGGAAACAGGGACGGTTTCCGTACATTTTTACGGTTTCCGGAACAATCCGGGAGAAGAAAAAAGGACATGCGGCATTTTCTGCTTTTGCAGATATTTACAAAGAAAGGTGATTTCGTTTATAATAAAGTATAATAGGTGAAAAATAGGGTTCTGGGGCAGACACCTTTGTCTGACACTTTTGGGAGAAAAGCAGAAAAGAAAATGAGTATCTTCAATATTATTTCTTTGCTCGGCGGCCTCGCCATGTTCCTCTACGGCATACGGCTCATGGGAGACCACCTGAAAGAGGATTCCTCCGGTACCTTGAAAAAATTCATGGAGAAGGTGACCAACAACCCCGTGAAGGCCTTTATCACGGGCGCGCTGATCACCGCCATCATCCAGTCCTCCAATGCAACGATTATCCTGACCGCCGGCCTGGTGGCTGCGGGCATCCTGACCGTCCGCCAGTCCCTGGGTATCATCATCGGCGCGAATGTGGGCACCACGATTACCGGCCAGATCATCCGGCTGCTTGATGTGAATCCGGGAAGCTCGTCCTTCCTCCGGTTCCTCCAGCCCTCCACCCTGGCGCCCCTGGCTTTGTTTATCGGCATTGTCCTGATCCTCTTTGTCAAGGTGCCGAAATCCAAATCCGTGGGCGGGATTTTCGTGGGCTTCGGCATTCTGTTCACCGGCCTTCTGAACATGACCGCTTCGGTGAGCGTGCTTTCCGAATCCGGCGTTATCAGCAACCTGTTCACAATCATGGGCGATCGGATGTGGCTCGGGTATCTGATCGGCGCAGGCGTAGCCCTGGTGCTCCAGAGCGCGTCGGCCACCATCGGCATCCTGCAGGCCTTCGCCATGTCCAGCGTGATTCCCTTCAAATCCGCCTATATCGTCATCATGGGCGTGTACCTGGGCGTCTGCATCAATACGGCCCTGGTGTGCTCCATCGGCGCAAATGCGAACCAGAGAAGGGTAGGCCTCATCAACATCATCTACAACCTGGAGAAAACCGCCCTGACCATCGCAGTGGTGCAGATTCTCCATGCGGTGGGTGCACTGAACAATCTGTGGGACGCCCCGATGAATTCCGGCACCATCGCCAACGCCAATACCATTTTCAACCTGGTCTGCGCCATTGTCCTTCTGCCTACGGTGGGACTGCTGGAGAAGCTGGCCATGCGGCTGGTGAAGGATGATCCGAAGCCGGAAAACCGCTATGCGGAGGAGCTGACCGCCCTGAATCCGGTCTTCATCGCCACGCCGGCCCTGGCGCTGAACAGCTGCTACGAAACCCTGAAAACCATGCTGCGGCTGGCCTTTTCCAACGTCAGGAAGGCCCTGGCCCAGTTTGAGCATTATGAACCGGTGGTGATGCTGGAGATAAGCGAGGAGGAGGAGCACATCGATATCCTGACGGATGCGGTGACCTCCTACATGAGCCAGCTGCCGCCCCACATCAATGAACCGAACCATATGCAGATCCTGCACCAGTACAACAAGCTGGTGAATTACTTTGAGCGCATAGGCGACCACGCCATGAACATTGCGGAAACCGCCGACAATATGGATAAGCAGAACCGGGCCTTTTCCAGGGAAGCCCTGGAGGAGCTGCGGATCTGCGGCCGGCTTCTGGAAAGGCTTTTTGAGCATACCACCCAGGCCTATGAAAAGAGGGACCTGGAGGCGGCGCTGCATATCGAGCCCCTGGAGGAGGTCATGGACGACCTGGTCAACCGGCTGCACGACAACCATATCGTGCGGATGCACCGGGGCGAGTGCGACGAGCCCACGGGCGTCTTTTACCTGGACGTGCTCAACAACCTGGAAAGAATATCCGACCTCTGCTCCGACGTGGGCGTGTCGGTGGTCACCCGTGTCAGGCCGGAGATGTCCGCCCTGGCCCACAATTACATCACGGCCCTGCACCAGGGCAGCAGCGATGACTATACCCGGGAATACCATGAAGCCCACGATGAATATTTCGGGGCGCTTCCCACTGTACCGGCTGATGATCCTCTGACGGAAACGAAGAACTGAAGAAAAGAGAGGAAATACCATGTTTTGTCCGAAATGCGGAAGTAAACTTCCTGAAGGCGCGAATTTCTGCGGCAGGTGCGGCGCGCCCTTTAAATACAACAAAAGCGTCTATGAAGTGCAGGAGGAGGCCGGCCCGGAGCCGGCAGAAGAGGTAATGCCTGAAATGCAGGCAGAAGATACGGATATCGCCGAAGAGGCCCCTGCCGTGCCTCCGGAACCGAAGGAAGAACCGGTGCCTGAAATACAGGAGGAGGCCGGCGCCGACCCGGACGAGCCTTTGCGGACGGTCATCTACGGAAAGAACGGTGAAACGGTCCTGTTTTACCCGGACAGGCTGATTTATGAGGGAAATACGATTTTCTACGAAGAGATAGACGCGGTTTCCGCCGGCGGCTCCACCGTCAGCAGCTCCGGCCTGGTGGTGACCTCCCACTTTTCCGGCCATGTCCGGTTTGAACTTACGGACGGTACAAAAGTCAATCTTAAGGTAGGGGGCACCAGCGTCTACGGCATGGGCTCCACCAAGGCCGGCAAAGAGCGGTTCCTGGAGTTGATGCGGGCGGTCTATCAGGTGGTGTGCCGGGCTGTCGCCCAACGCCTCTATAACCGGATACGGCAGGGAGAAACGGTGGAAGTGGCAGGCATTCTTCTGTCTGAAAAAAGCGCTTCCCTGACCGTGGGCCTTCGTAAGATACCGGTCACCCTTACCCGGGAGAATTTCGGGGAAGCCGTCATTAAAGGAGACGTGCTCATCTTTGACAAGGCGGGTAAACGGATTGTGGGATATATGACCAATGTAAACAATGCCATGGTTCTTCCCTATCTGCTGAATACCCTGTATCAATGAACCAGTCATTTTACGAAAAAACCGCCCGGTTTCCGGGCGGTTTTTTCGTCGGTGAAGCTTTACAGCAGCATCCGGTCATTGTCCAGGCTTTTGCCTGCGGCGATTTTAAACTGCTCCATCAGATCCTCCACCGTCAGATGCCTTTTCTCCTCGCCGGCAGCGTCGAAAATGATGCTGCCGTTGTTCATCATGATGATGCGGTTGCCCATATCCAGGGCCATCTGCATGTTGTGGGTGACCATCAGGCAGGTCAGGCGGTTGTCGTTTACGATGGATTCCGTCAATGCCAGCACCTTTTCGCTGGTGGCCGGGTCCAGGGCCGCCGTATGCTCGTCCAGGAGCAGGAGCTTGGGCGGATTGAAGGTGGCCATCAGGAGGGTGAGCGCCTGCCGCTGGCCGCCGGAAAGCATACCCACGGCCTGGCCCGTGCGGTTTTCAAGCCCCATGTCCAGCAGCGCCAGCCTGTCCCGGAATTCCTCCCGGTCCCTTTTGCTGACGGAGGAGAGCCAGCCTCCCTTGCCTGCGGCCAGGGCCAGGTTTTCCTCGATGCTCATGCCCGGCGCGCTGCCCTTCATAGGGTCCTGGAACAGGCGGCCGATGTTTTTGGCCCGTTTGTATTCCGGCAGCAGGGTGATGTCCTGACCGTCCAGGATAATGCGGCCCTCATCGGTGAGAAAGCTGCCGCAGACGGCGTTGAACAGGGTGGATTTTCCTGCGCCGTTGGCGCCGATGATGGAGATAAAGTCCCCGGGATGCACGTGCAGGCTGATGTCGTTTAAGGCCAGGCGGGCGTCCGCCGTGCCGGCGTTGAAGGTTTTGGATACGTGGAATAATTCAAGCATTTCTTCCCCTCCCGTCTTTCCTTGCAGTCATCCGGCGTTTGAGCTCGGGGAACCGGGTTTTCAGGTAGGGGCCGGCGATGGCGATGACCACGATGATCGCGCTGACCAGCTTGAGCATGAAGGCAGGCATGTCGAAGCGCAGGGCCACGGTGTAGACCAGACGGAAGATGAAGGCGCCGAGAACCGCGCCGACGGCCCGTAAGGGGATTTTCCGCCTGCCCAGGAAGGCGTTGCCTATCAGCAGGCTTGCCAGGGCGATGGTCACCATGCCGGAACCGATGTCGATGTTGACGGATTTCTGGGCCTGGGCCGTCAGGCACCCGGAAAGGGCGGTGATGGACCCGGAGATGCACAGTCCGATAATGGTGGTGAACACCGGATTGATGGAGGAGGAGCGCACCATGTCCGGGTTGTTGCCGGTGGCCCGGATGGCCAGTCCCAGCCTTGTCTTTAAGAACAGGCACAGGAACACAATCACCGCCGCCACCGCAATCAGGGAAACGATAACCCTGAACTGGCCCGCCAGGGGCGTGCCCGCAAGGATTTCCTTCATTTTCGTATAGACGGTGGGTGTGGTGTTCATGTTCAGCAGGGAGGTGTTGCCCATGACGGCGATATTGATGGAATACAGTCCCGTATTCACGATAATGCCCGCCAGGAGGCTGTTGATGCCCATCTTCGTCTGCAGGAAGGCCGTGATAAAGCCGGAGCAGACGCCGGAAACCATGGCCATGACAATGGCCAGGTACGGATGCCCGGAAATGGCGCAGGCGGCCCCAACACAGGCGCCTAAGGTAAAGCAGCCGTCTGTGGAGAGGTCGCAGACATTCAGCATCGTATAGCTTAAAAACAGAGCCAGAACGGTCAGAGAGCTGGTCAGACCCAGCTCAAGCGCGGTCTGACCAAGCCCCATAACATCGATAAAGGTCATAATAATCTCCGGTTACAGTGTATTTTTCGGGATTGCCTGGTTCGGGTTTCCCTTCATTATTCAAAGCTTTCCGCTGTGGTGATGGGCTGCACCTTCGTGCAGTAGGGGCCGAAGGCTTCCGCCAGGTCGTCATAATCCAGGCCCATCTGTTCGCAGATGTCGGTGTTGACGGTTGCGGTACCGTTGTCAAAGGTCATGACCGGAACTTCGCCGGGGTTCTTGGCGTTCAGCAGGATGTCCGCAGCCATGTTGGCGGTTTCCACACCCAGGTTGGCGTAATCCACGCCGTAGCCCAGGAAGGCGCCGTTTAAGGCAAAGGAGTCCGCGCCGGCATAGTGGGGAATCTTCGCTTCTGCAAAGTACTCATAGATGGAAAGCTCGGCGGTCATGATGGTGTTGTCCGAGGGGGTGAAGATGGCGTCAACCTTGTCGGCAACCGCTGCCTGGGCAGCCAGGGTAACCTCGGAAACATTGGTGCCGGTATATTCCTTGAAGGCGATGCCCTTGTCGGTCAGGAAGGCCTTGGCTTCCGCAATGGCGCTGGTGGAGGAATCCTGTCCGATATCATACAGAAGACCTACTGTTTTCAGATCCGGGTTCTGGACCAGCATCAGGTTCAGGATGGCGGAGGTGTCCAGGGCATCGGAGGTACCGGTGATGTTGGCGCCGGGTGCCTCGTTGCTGGCAACCACGCCGCAGCTTACCGGGTCAGACACGGCGGCGAAGACCACGGGAATCTGGTTGTCCTCGGTCGCGGCCTGCATCTGCATGGCCACCGGGGTGGCAATCGCGATCATCATATCCGCCTTGTCGGCGACAAAGTTGGAAATAATCTGGGCCATGACGTTGGCGTCCGCGTTGCAGTTGTCGTAGTCCACCTGGAAGGTAACACCCTTTTCGGCGCCGATTTCCTCAAGCCTCGTGGTGATGTTGTCCACGATCTGGTTCAGGGAAGCGTCATCCACGTAGTTGCACAGGCCGATGTGGTAAACCGTGCCTTCCGCCTGGGAAGAAGCGGAGGCTGATGCAGCGGATGCGGAGGAGGCGGAAGCCGCGCTGCTTCCTTCCGAACTGCCGCCGCCGCAGGCGGTAAGACCAAGAACAAGGGCTGAGGTGAGGAGTGCTGCAAAGATTTTCTTTTTCATTTTTCTTTTCCTTTCTTTTCCTTTGCATGGTTTGTTGCTGATGGTGCTGCGTGGGAATTTCCGGAAAATAAAAAATCCCATCCCCCGCGATTCTTCGCTGGGACAGGACGATAAAGCTTTCCTGCGGTGCCACCCGGCTTGGTGCATATACTGCACCCACTTAGCGCATACCATCATATGCCGGCTCTTGGTTACGGGAAGCCACCCCCGTCGCACATACTTAAAAGCGCAGGCCTTTGTTCTGCTTGCCCTCAGAAGTCCATTCGGTCCTATATCACCGCCCCGATTCCACCATCCGGGGCTCTCTGTAAAGGTGAGGGATAAAACGTACTACTCTTCCTCAACGGTTTAGCTGATTGTAATCCCCGGCGAGGATGTTGTCAAGCCTGTTTTTTCCGGTTTTCACGAAAAACTTTTCTGCTTTACCGTCAAAAAGGGAAAAGCCTGTGCTTTTGCATTAAGATACGGAATAGACGAAACCACAGAATAATGGTATAATCGAAAGTAACATATGCATACCGAAAAACACAACGGAGGCAGATTATGGCAGACAGAAAAGTGGAGGGCCTGTGGGACTGTAAATACTGTCAGTGCAAGGGCATCGGCGGACTGACCAAGGAATGCCCGCAGTGCGGCCATCCCCAGGATGCGGATACGAAATTTTACATGCCGGGCACCGTCCGGTACCTGGATGAGGAGACGGCGGCCCGGTACGGAAAAGGCGAGGACTGGACCTGTTCCTACTGTGATACCCTGAACCGGTACAACGAAACCCACTGCAAGGGCTGCGGCGCTTCCAGAAGCGAAAGCAGCGGCAGCTATACGGACAACCAGAGAAGGCGGATGGATCCGCGGCAGAATGCCGCCCAGACCCGGCAGGAGACCCGCCAGCCGGTGTCGAATGCCCAGCCGGAGCCTGCAAGGGGCGGCGGGAAGAAGCTCGGCATCGTCTTCGGCGTAATCATCGCGGTGATTGTGATTGCCATGATTGCCATCTTTGCCCCGCGGGACGCGGCCACGAAGGTGGAAGCCAAATCCTGGTACCGCAGCATTGACGTGGAGGCCTACGTTACCGTGGAGGAATCCGGCTGGAGCGTACCCTACGGCGGCAGGACCACCTATACCACGGAGGAGGTCCGCTATTATGAAGAGGTGCTGGACCATTACGAGGACGTGCAGGTGCAGCGCTCCAGACGGGTGCAGGACGGCTACGATACGCAGATAGAATATGTGGACAACGGCGACGGCACCTTCAGCGAAGTGGAGCACCAGATCCCCAGGTATACCACGGAGTATTATTATGAATGGGAAAGCGAGCCGGTCTACGTCAGCGTCCCCGTGTATGACACCTATTATTACTACGATATTGACAAATGGCTGCCGGACCGCACGGAGGAGGCCTCCGGAACCGACGACACGCCCTACTGGCCTTCACTGAACCTGGCCTCCAACGAAAGGGAAGGGGACAGGAGCGAAAGCTACAGCGTTACCTTTGTGACGGAGAAGAGCAAACGGTACGCCGCCTACATTCCGGAGAACCTCTGGAATACCTTAAGCATCGGGCAGGGGGCGGAGATTACCGTATCCGGCGGCAAGGTTACGCAGATTAACGATGTTGTGTTAAGCAGATAAAAGTATTTAAGGAGGTAATGTGATGAATACTTTGGATGCAATCAACGCCAGAAAATCAACCAGAGGCTTTTCCAAGCGGCAGATAAGCGACGCCGATCTGGAGAAAATTCTTTTCGCCGGCGGCCAGGCCGCTGTGGGCGGTGCGGATTTCAAGAGCCTGAAGCTCATCGTGGTGCAGAATCCCGAGGTGCTGAAGGCCATTGACGAATCCTCCGCCAAGGCCCGTCCCGGCACCCATCCCCTGTACGGCGCGCCTACCCTGGTGGTGCTGGCCGGCAGCAGGAGTATCCTGGAAAATATCGAATATACCAACGCCGGCTGCGTCATTGAGAACATGATGGTAGCGGCCGCCGATCTGGGCATCGACAGCATCTATCTGTGGATGAGCATGTACGGCATCAACAACGACCCGGAAATCGTGAAATGCCTGGGCTTCCCGGAGGGCTTCACCTGCATCGGTACGATGGCTTTGGGTTATGCCGACCGGGAATTCAAAAAGCTGAAGGCCGATGAGCAGAGAATTGAGGTCAGCTACATCCGCTGAGAAGATAATTAAAGCTCCGGTTAAATACGTTTAACCCAGACAAAAACTTAAACGAGACAAGGCGGCGCTTATGGCGCCGCCTTCTCTATTGACAGTGGATAGATTCTGCTTTCTTCCACACGGAAGCGGATTTCGTAACCGGCAAAGGTAAAACCGTAGATCCGTCTCGGATCCTGCTGGTAGGCCGGCCGGGGGTCGTTTTCCAGAAGACGCAGCAGGGCAGTTTGTTTTTCTTCGGGCAGCTTCGCCAGTTCCCGGTCAAAGGTTTCGCTGCGGACAAGGGTAAGCGTAAGCTTTTCCCTGCCCGCAATTGCTCCCTCGGATGCTTCCGGTTTTGCATCCCACATGGGTATGTAGGGTTTGATGTCGATGACGGGCGTTCCGTCCTTCATGTCGATGCCGGACACATGCAGAAGAGGCCCTTTTCCCGGGTCGTTTTCGATGCTTTCAAGCTTCAGGCAGGAAAGCCCGATGTTGTTCGGCCGGAAAGGAGAGCGGGTGGCGAACACACCGACCCGCGTATTCCCGCCTAAAGCCGGCGGGCGGACGGTCAGCTTATGATTATCCCGGATGTTTTCGGAAAAGAGCCACAGAACCCAGATGTGGGTATAGCTTTCCAGTCCCTTAACCGCCTCCGGACGGGCAAAATCCGGCTCGAAAACGATGGTGCCGGTCAGCTCGTCGATCATGCCGCCCTGCCGGGGCAGGGCGAACTTCTCCGGAAAATCCGTACGGATCCTGGCAACAGGGGTTATTTTGATAGAGTCCACAGCGTATTTCTCCTTAAACGTCGTTCTGAAGCCAAAAGAAAACTGCCGTTTACGGCTTTACAGCTTCCGGTTCAGCCTTTTCCGGAGCTTTTCCACGGACTCTTCCTCGGCTTCGCTGCCGGAGGGGGCCGGAATGTTTTCCAGAACGGCGCCGTTTTTGTCCGTGCCCAGGATCTTCGCGCAGATCCAGGTCAGCACGTCGTCGTAGACGGTATCCTTATCCACTTCGTTCAGGATTTCGTGCCGGTCCTGCTCATACAGCTTCAGGGTAATGTCCTTCATCAAAGCCCAGCGGAAGAGCTCGCAGGCCTTGACCACACCCTTACCGTAATCACCCACCGGGTCTTCGGTACCGGCAATGAACAGTACGGGGGCGTTTTTGTTCATCTTCAGCAGATTTTTCTTGTCAGAGATGAACAGCAGGCCGCCCATCATATCCCGGTACAGCCCCGCGGAGCAGATACCGCCGCATAGGGGATCCAGCTGGTAATCATCCACATTGTCTGCGTTGCGGGAGAGCCAGTCGTTTTCGGTTTTCGGATTCTCGATCTTTTTATTGTAGGCGCCGAAGGCGGTCTTGTAGAGCTTGGGAGAGGGCGTCATCGCCCCGATTTTTTTACATTCTCCTTTGGCCATGGCGTAGCCCAGCTTCACGATAAGCCGGCTCATCTGTCCGGTGCCGCTTAAGATAAAGCCGTCAAAGTCCCGGGGATATTTGATCATGAAGGTCCGGGTGAGGAAGCTTCCCATGGAATGGCCCAGAAGTACGAAGGGCACATCCGGGTATTTTTCCTTCTGGATATTGCGCAGCTGGCGCATGTCGCCCACAACCTTTTCCCAGCCCTGCTCCTCGTCGAAGAAGCGGCGGTGTGCTTCGTCCTGCACGCTCTTGCCGTGGCCCAGGTGATCGTTTGCACAGGCCGCGAAGCCGTGCTCCGCCAGGAATTCCATGAAATCGTCATATCTTTTACAATGCTCCGCCACGCCGTGGGCGATCTGCACCACGCCCCGCACCGGGCTGTCGGGTGTCCATTCCCTGACATAAATCTGTGTTTTACCGTCCGTGGATAAAAAAGTGAATTCATTTAACTGGGGCATTTTACGCACCTCCATAAGTAATCTCGGTCAGGCAGCTGCCTTATCTCTACTATACCAAATTAAGGAAGAAAAGAAAAGTAGTGACAAAAGAACCGTCCCCTGTCACCAAACTATGGATTCTCATCGCGTTTTGTGTAATAATACCGGTATAAAGACAGGAGAGGAAAAACAGTCCATGAGTAAATATGTTATTGCGCTGGACCAGGGAACCACCAGCTCCCGGGCCATTATTTTCGATGAGAAGGGGGAAATCGTCTCAGTAGGCCAGAAACCCTTTGAGCAGATTTATCCGAAGGCAGGCTGGGTGGAGCATGACCCGATGGATTATCTGGATACGGAATTTTCCGCCATGGAGCGGGCTTTCCTGAAAAGCGGGCTTGCGCCGGCGGACATAGCCGGCATCGGCATCACCAATCAGCGGGAAACCACCATTGTCTGGGACAGGGAAACGGGAAAGCCCGTGTACAACGCCATCGTCTGGCAGTGCCGCCGGACGGCGAAGCTGTGTGACGCGCTTACGGAAAAGGGATACGGACAGCTGGTCAAGGACAAAACCGGCCTGCTCATCGACGCCTATTTTTCCGGCACGAAGATTGCCTGGATCCTGGACAATGTGCCCGGGGCACGGAGAAGGGCCGAGGCCGGCGAGCTGCTGTTCGGCACGGTGGAAACCTGGCTTATCTGGAATCTGACCGGCGGCAAGGTGCATGTGACGGATTATTCCAATGCCAGCCGGACCATGCTTTTCAATATCCATAAGCTGGACTGGGATGAGGAGCTCTGCGCGCTGCTGGATATCCCCATGGGCATGCTGCCCCGTCCGGTGGGCAATTCGGAAATCTACGGCTATGTGGACAGCCGGGATGAACGGCTGTCTGCCTTCAGGGGCGTACCCATCTGCGGCTCCTTAGGCGACCAGCAGGCGGCGCTTTTAGGCCAGGGCTGCATCGAAAAGGGCCAGGTGAAGAATACCTACGGCACAGGCTGCTTTACCCTGATGAATGCGGGAGACGCGCCTCTTGCCGGCGCGGACAAGCTGCTCAATACCGTGGCCTGGAGCATCGGCGGACAGACGGTATTTGCCCTGGAGGGCAGTGTGTTCAATGCCGGAAGCTCCATCCAGTGGCTGCGGGACGAGCTGAAAATCATCGATTCGGCAGCGGAGGTCAATACCCTGGCCGCCGAGGTGCCGGACAACGGCGGCGTCTACCTGGTATCCGCCTTCACCGGCCTTGGCGCGCCCCACTGGGATATGTACGCCAGGGGCCTTATCATCGGCATTACCCGGGGCACCACAAGGGCCCACATCGCAAGAGCCTGCATCGAAGGCATATGCTACCAGGTCAATGACCTGCTCACCGCCATGGACGAGGCGGCCGGCACCATCCTGGACCTCAAGGTGGACGGCGGCGCTTCCGTCAGCGACATCATGATGCAGTTCCAGTCGGACATCTCCGGCATTCCCATTGACCGTCCGGCCGTCGTGGAAACCACGGCCCTTGGCGCAGCCTTCGCGGCCGGCCTTGCCTGCGGCGTCTGGGAGAAGCTTTCCGATATCCTTGCCTTAAGGACGTCGGAGCGGGTATTCACCCCGCAGATGGACCCTGGTGAGGCAAGACGGCTGACAGCCGGCTGGGAAAAGGCCGTAAAACGCGCCGAAAACTGGGCAGAGTAATTTACACCCAGGAAATGGCCATGCAGAAGCCTACGCAGTATACAGCTTCCAGCTTCCTGGACAGACTGGAAAACTGCCCTTGTCCAGCTCGCGAGGGAGTACCAGACCATGGGCAGTCTTGCATTTGACAATATTCCGGTTAAGGTATATCTGACAGATAATTAAGAAATAACTGCATACCCGGCGGGGGCTTCCTACCGCTTTCCTGCGGGAAAGCCGAAGCCTTCGCCGGTTTCGTAACTGAGGGAGTCAAGTTCGATGGAGAAGCTTTCCGTACCGGACTGCAGCAGGTAGGTTTTGCCCACCTGAAGCGCGGGGCAGCTTACCACTACGGAGGTATAGGCCTTGGCGCTGGTGTGGGTCAGGATTTCCGTACCGTCTTCCTCCTGCAGCACGATGACCGAGCCTGCGGGATGGGTGGAGGAGAGCCTGACAAGGATGGAGGGCTGTTTTGAGCCTTCACCGAAACTCACCGCCATGCCCGAAGAACCGACGGCTACCACCTTTCCGCCGGTGATGACTGCGGCTGTTTCGTAATCCAGCGGGCCGTTGCCGTTGTCCACGGGACCGTCGACAATCAGTTCCCCGCCGGTGACGGTCAGGGTTGAGTTGGAATCCACGCCGTCGCCGCCGGCATTGACGCAGACCCTGCCGCCGCTGATGAGAATGCCGTCGTCTTCTTCCGTATGTTCATCATCCTTGAACTGGTCGGAATTGAAATTCGTAAAGAAGCCGTCGCTTCCGCCGCTGGAATTGATGCCGTCGTCCGAAGCGGTGACGTTTACTTCACCGCCGGCGATCACCACCCGGTTGCCCTCCAGGCCCTCGTAGCTTTCCGTTATGTCCACAGTGCCGCCGGTGATGCACAGGAGGGTGTCTGCATGAATCGCGTCGTCCCCGCAGGCAATCTTCAGGGTTCCGCCGGAGAGATAGACGCCCCTGCTGGAGTGGACGGCGTCTCCGTCCGTATCGATGACACAGGTACCGCTGTAAAGGTAAATATCCCCTTCCGCGCTGCCGTCGATATTTCCCGTATGAAGGCCGGCGGTTCCGCAGGAAACGGTAATATCCGCGTTTTCAAAGGCTGCGCCGTCATTGGCGGCTATGCCTTTTTTTTCTGCGGTAATGTTCAGCCTACCGGCAGTGATTTTCAGGTAGTCCTTACAGACGATGCCGTGGCCGGTTTCACAGGAGACCGAAAGGGAGCCGGAGCCGTTGACGGTCAGGTCGGATTTGGTGAAAACGGCGCCGTCGATATTGCTGGTGTCGATATTGACGAATTCACCGGCGGAAGAAAGGCGGTTTTCGGAGCCCTCCGCCAGGTGCAGGATAACCTTGTTGTTGGACAGGGCGTAGACGGCGGCGCTGCCGGTACAGGAAATATCCGCACCGTCCAGCACCAGGACGACCGTGCCCTTGTTACGGGCATTGATGATAATCTGCCCGTCGGAAAGCTTCCCGCTTATCCGGTAATGGCCGGAATGGGTGATGATAATGCCTTCCTTTTCCACCGTAACATAGCCGCTTTCGGCGGAGGAACCCGCATCGGACAGGAAAATATCTGCGCAGTCTGCATAGCTGTCCGCCGTATCCTCGTTATTGATGGGATTGACCGCGGCCGGGACGATGTCCTCCGGCTGTGTCCGCCGGTATACGGTAAACAGAACCAGGCAGGCGGCGGCCACGGCAATAAAGACAATGATTAGTTTTTTCATTCCCCTTCTGACCCCGTTACAGACCGCTTTCCGAATCCGGCAGGAAGGACAGATTCAGCTCAAGATTGCCGTTAAGGATGCGCAGGTCGTTGATGAATTCCCTTTCTTTTCCTGCTTCCTTCAGGGTTACCTGGTACTGCAGCCGGATAAGGCTGCCCAGGTTGGTGGTTTTGATGCGCACCAGCCGGCTGTAGGAGGTATATTTCTCAAAGACCTCATCAAACATGTCCGTAAAGGCGGAATCCTCCGGAACGGTGATGTTCAGGACCCGTTTCATCGGGCCTTCCTTTTTGCGGCCGAAGCCGGTTTTGTGATA
>CADBNF010000073.1 GCA_902796005.1 uncultured Lachnospiraceae bacterium
CACGGCGCCTGCCCGGGGAATGGCAAGCATTTCCTCACTCCGCTCCCGGAAAAGAATCAGATTGCTGCTGATGTCGGAACTGCAGACGGAATCACCGCCCAGCTGATACCAGATATTTAAAAGAGTACCGGATACCACCGCCACCCGTTCCGGCTTCTTCTCCAGAACCGTGACATTTCCCAGCGCGTCCGTAACGGTCAGGGGATAGTCATCCCCCTCAACCTTAAGCATGACGGTTTTCGAATCCAGCATATCCACTTCCGGAAGGTCAAGCTTCGCCTCAAGGGACGCCTCGGAGGCGGCTGCTGTTGGCTGTGATTCTTCAGACGTCACCGCTTCTGATTCTGCACTGTCTGACGCAGTCTGCTCGGAAACCGCGGATACCGCCTCCGTCTGTGCATTTTTCCCGCTTTCCTGCCCGCCGCAGGCTGCCAGCATTCCTGCCATAAGTCCGGCCAGTAAAAATAACGCTGCTGCTTTTCTCATTCTCTTCCCCTCTCTCTTCTCCAAATGGGCATAAAAAAACCGGCTGCAGGCTGTATTTATACAAAATACAGCCGCGGCCGGATATACATATTCCTATACTGACAAATCCTGTCTGCTCAACTATTCCTGCCGCCGAAATGTTTTGTCTCTTCCGGCAGGTCTCCTGGCTTCGGATTCTCCGCCTGACGCGCCTTCTCAACCTTTTCGGTCAATGACATCTTACGCCGGGCTCCTCCTTACAGTAGAGCGGACTGCTGCAGATTTACACTGCATTCCCTATTATCCCGCCGTCGATTCTGTCTACACGCTGCGCAGCATATATTTCAGCCGTCCGGCAGGCACCGGAAAAAAGTTTTTTTATATTGTTAACATCTTAGTACAACCAGTGAAAAAGTCAACCCTAAAATGAGGCAGGAGAATCATTCACCCTGCACAGAAAAGGAGGAACGTTCCCTTATCCGGAAACGTCCCTCCTGTTATTCATTATTATCTATCAAATTATCTATCAATTTCAGGCAAAATACGCCTTCGCCGCCACATGATAATTATACAGCGCCTTGCTTACGTCAGCAGAAGCTGCATTTTTCGAAACTGCAGAATAAGCGTAGGACAGCGGACAGTAGGAAATCGTAAGGCTATCACCTGTTCCGTCTGCTTTCTGTACGATCAGGTCCGTCATCACGTCCAGCTCCGCTATTTTCCAATCACAATCCCAAGCAGCCGGTCAAGCTCATCGACCATAAAAAGCGGCACGTTCAGTATATTTCCATCATAGCTTATATTACGAAGAGAAAGCCGAACCATGACCGGCGTCTCTGTCGGATAGTTTTTTGGATAACGTTTAATACTGGTTGCCCTTATACTTTCGCCGGCTTTAACCTCCAGAGGGATAATATCCATTCCACGCTGTATGATAAAATCCACCTCATGTGGGGCCTCAGCCCAATACCGGTGCATGCTTACCGAAATCACTCTCATATGCAGTGATAATATTCGAAAGCACACGGTCCACACCTTTCGGGTCCTTTTCTTCTGTCCATACAAGAACCGATTCCGGCATTCCCCCTGTGACAAAGTAATACTTCAGTTTATCCTCAAGCTGCGCAAAGAAAACATCCGGCACAGCCTCAGGTGTATTTACGGACTGAAGATATTCCACGAGATTATCCGCATTATCTGCAAGGAGAAATTCTGTAAAAGTCATCGGACCCATTTCCAGAAAATCCACCTGCCCCACGGGAAATCCGCCTCCCCAGACGGAAGGTGGCTGGAGAAGTACCGGGAAGCACTGGAGAAGCGGGGAAATTCCTGAAAATCACGCCCCTGTCACAACGTCACACAGGAATAATGCATTTTTCCCTGTAATATGGAAGCAGTGAATCGTGGGTTAAAAATGACATATTCTCAGCTTTTGCCTGCGCGATCAGCATTCTGTCAAAGGGGTCATTGTGCTTTGGTGCATCCTCCGGCCGGGAAATCGTCTCCAGAGCAAACACATGCTTGTCCTTCATTTCCAGAGAAAGAAAACCGGCCTCCTGACAATAAAACGCCAGTTTCTTTCCGGTGAATGCAATATTGTCGGGATGCAATGCATGCTTTATGGAAACTTCCCATACGGAAACGGAGCTGTAATAAATCACGTTGTCAGCATCCAGGATCATCTCCTTTGCCTTCTCCGGCAGCCGTTCGTCATCATTCAATGCCCAGATTAAAATATGTGTGTCCAGAAGCAGATTCATTCCATACCTCCAAACAATGCCGCAACCTCATCATTGTATTTATCGATATCCACAGGGGATTGCAGCTTCCCTTTAGCCACGCCGATTCTTCTGCTGACAGGCGCATCTTTATAGACAACCATCTTTACCACCGGTTTGCCATACCTTGCGATAATGATAGTCTCCTCTTTCCCGGTTTCAATCAACCTTATCAGGTTGGATAAATTGGTTTTCGCTTCCAGAATATTGACCTGCATATCTTTCACTCCTTAATATAGTCATGTTGACCATGTTGGTCTTCTTGACCATATTATAAGCAATAAAAGGAGAGGTTGCAAGTTATATTATAAAAACCATTCCCTCCCCGCAGTGGGGAGGGCGTAAGATCTATGGTTTAGCTATCCTCTTTTTGATACTTTAATAGCTGCTCTTTTAAAGCTGCGATTTTCGCTTCCGCCTTTTCGGCTCTTTTTCGTTCTCTTTCCGTATTAGCCTGCTCTTCCCGGCGGCCTTTATCGAACCCTTCGGCAAACCCGGCGTCATGTTCCTTTTTCATCATTTCTTCGTATAACATGTATCTGCTCCTTACTTCCCGGTCCTGCTTTATCTTCCGGATGCTCTCCTCCAGCCGCACAGCATAACCGGTTATGCCCCCTTCTGCGGTCCGGTGGTCTTTTACATAGTTTAAAAATTCCAGAAGCTTCGGCGATATATCCTCCGGATTATAAACGATGGTTTTCTCCTTTTCAACTGTCACCCGGTCAATCGGCATCTCCAGGATGGTTTCCAGCAGTTCTTTACAGTTGGCCGGATCCATCATCACCGCGCAGAACATGAAATTGTCCTTAAGCTGCAGTTCCTCAAATTTTTTTGCCATAGGTTTCCTCCTGTGAATAGCTATTGCAGGAGAACACCTTACTTTCCCCCGCGTAGATTTAGTTGCAGGGATTTTCAGGAATGATGAAGAGTTGAACGATGAGAATTGTTCAGAAACGAATCATAGAAATGAAATTCCCTTAAGTTAAAGTATATCTGATAAACAGTGAACTGAATAGACAAATGGTTTTGACTAAAAGGAAAAAAGGAGCGGATCATAAAAAACTCCCCGTCTAGCCCTGATTTGTACGAAGGAAATGGCAAGATAAGAAAGGTTTGGCGGTATTGCCGTGTAACAGGCTCCGGATGTGAAATCCGTCAAACATCTGTCATTTTCCGTGGCTGTGTGGTATACTGTAGTACGCATGCGGCAATTCAGCCGCGCCTTACATAATCACCCTATGGAGGAAGAATAAATGGCAAACAAATACGCAGGAACACAGACCGAGAAGAATCTCGAAGCGGCATTCGCCGGGGAATCCCAGGCAAGAAACAAATATTCCTATTTCGCTTCCAGAGCGAAAAAAGACGGTTTTGAGCAGATTGCAGCGCTTTTTCTGAAGACGGCCGACAATGAGAAAGAGCACGCGAAGATGTGGTTCAAGGAGCTGAACGGCATCGGCGATACCGCTGAGAACCTCGCTGCCGCAGCAGACGGTGAGAATTACGAATGGACCGATATGTACGATGGCTTCGCCAAAACCGCCGAGGAAGAAGGCTTCCCGGAGCTGGCAGAGAAATTTCGTCAGGTAGCGGCCATTGAAAAACACCACGAGGAAAGATACCGCGCCCTTCTTAGGAACGTCGAGGCACAGGAAGTGTTCAAAAAAAGCGAAGTAAAGGTCTGGGAATGCAGGAACTGCGGACATATCATCGTCGGCACGGAAGCGCCGGAAGTCTGCCCGGTATGCGCACACCCACAGAGCTATTTCGAGATTAATGCGGAGAATTATTGATTGGACGTGACAGCGGGGACGGTTCTATTGTGACAGGGGGACGGTTCTTTTGTCATCTTTTGTTTGCAAAAGATGACAAAAGAACCGTCCCCCTGTCACAATAGCTGCCCTTCTTCTCCGGCGTCATCCCACAGATTTTCATTCTTCCCCCATCGCCCACATCTGCTCTTTCCACTCGGGGCGGCAGATGCCGGCGGCGTCCAGGAGCCTGACCAGGACCATGAAGGCGGCTTTTTTCTTGGCTTTGACCTTGGAAGCGGCCGTACCGTAGCCGTTCACGCCGCTGCAGAGGCATTCGCAATGCCATTTGCCGCCGGTGGTTTCCTCGAATTCGTAGGAAGGCGCGTCGATATATTTCTTCTGGAAAAGCTCCTGGAGCTGGTTGATGCTGTCCTCAAAGCGGGGAATGACGCCGGCGTCCGTAAGATTCATCCACAGGCCGTTGGCCACCACGAAGGTGTAGGCCCTGCGGGCCGCTTCCTCCCGGGCCTTGCTTCTGGTCTCCGCCTCCACATCGAAGCGCTGGTCTGCAGAGAGCCCACGGTCATTGGCCGGCACCTGGAAGCGGATGGTGCACTGGTATGGCCCGCCGAAAAGCTTGCCTTTCACCTTTATCCGGGTCAGTTCATAGGCCGGAATCGCGCCGAAGCGCTTCTGGTGCCAGGCGTTGAACAGGTCGTAGAAGGTCTGCTTTAACAGCTCCTCCGGATTCGCAATCTGCAGGTCCAGAAGCCTGTCTGCCGCTCTTTCCGCCGCGTCCCAGTCCCAGCCGCTGTCCACCATAATTGCCCCGATGAGGGCTTCCATCGCATCCTCGAGGGCCTTTTCCGAATGCTCTTCCGCCGAGCCGTAGAGAATAAACCGGTCAAAGCCAAGCTCTGCGGCTTTTGCGCTTAAAGCCTCTCCGGAGACAAATTCGTTCCTCAGCCGGGTCAGCTCTCCCTCGTCCAGCACACTCTGGAAGGGGGCTTCCGGCAGAGTCTGCAGTGTTTCGGACAGCTGCTTTGCCATTTCCCGGGTCACCAGGGTGTTCAGCACGGTATCTCCGATGAATTCAAGCTCTTCATTGCTGCCGTAGAGGGCGTATTCCTCCGCAAATGCCCGCCGGGTGAAGGCCTGCCGGAGGAGGTTTTCGTTGATAAATTCGTAGCCGGTGACGTCCCGGAGATAATACACCGGGTCCTGCTCCAGGGGCTGCGCCGGGATTTTGAGCAGGTTGATGTGACTGGACAAATCCGCTTCCCAGGCGTCGATGTCAAAGCCGTCGTACCAGTATTTCTCTCCCACTTCAGGTGTCCAGTCTGCAGCCGGGCGGTCCACACCCCTGCCCCATTCTTCATTCAGGCTGTAATCCTCATTCAGTCTGCCTTCCTCCACGCAGGCATCAAAATAAGCTTTGATGTCCAGCAGTTCTTCGCCTGCCGCATCCAGTTTCAGCATCCGGGCGTCGTCCGCGTCCCAGGATTCTCCTTCGCCCTCGATGAGGGGTTCCGGCCATACGCATTCCGCCGGCCAGGGTTTACGTCTTTTTTTGCGCATAAAAATACCTCCATGTCTGTTATTTACATGGAGGCATGATGAAATAAAACATCGATCCCATTAAACCATTTTTCCGAATGCCGCCTCTCTGCCTGCCGGCCCCTTTTAAAAAGCCCGCAGCCAGGATGGTATACATTCCGCAAAATGCCCCATGCCATCCATGTACAGGGGTATTATTGCGTGAATTCGGGAAAATGTCAAGTATTACACTTCCGGCAGGTATTTTTCCTGGTACCGGGTGAACAGCTCCCTGAAACGGGGATTGTCCATGGTTTTGATGCTCTTTAAGTATTCGTGGGGATCGTAGGTATCCTGGTCCGCTTCCAGCACCGCGACGGCGATGTTCGAGCAGTGGTCGGAAATTCTCTCGTAATTGTTCAAGATATCGCCCAGCACAAAGCCCCGCTCGATGGTGCATTCGCCGCTTTGCAGGCGGTCGATATGGTTCCGGCGGGATGTCTCCGTCAGCAGGTCGATGACCTGCTCCAGGGGTTCCACCTGCTCCGCCAGGGACACGTCCATATTTATGTAGGCGTCCATCGTCAGTCCGGTGATTTCCCGGATGGCTTCCTGCAGGTGCTCCAGCTCTGCCACGGCCTCATCCGACATCAGCAGTTCCTTTTCGGACATTTCCTTCGCCGCTTCCGCCAGGTTCATGGCGTGGTCGCTCATCCGCTCGAAATTGCCGATACTGTGGAGGATTTTCGCCACCGTCCGGTTTTCGCTTTCAGACAGGCCTTTGCCGGACAGGCGCACCAGGTAAGAGCCCAAATGATCCTCGTAGGTGTCGATCTCATTTTCCAGCTCAGCGATGGCCGCGTCATTTTCCTCCGTATGGTGCAGCAGATTGTCCACTGCCTTTTCTACAGAGGTTCTGGTAAGGCCGGCCATTGCCACCGCGAGCCTGCCGCATTCAGAAACCGCTACGGAGGGCGTTTCGAAGAGGCGCTCATCCAGGAAGGCAACCTGCTTCACGGGCTCGGTCTTGATGAGACGGGTGGCGATTCCCACCAGCTGTTTGGTAAAGGGAAGCAGCAGCGCGGTGGTCGCGATGTTAAATAAACTGTGGCAGAAGGCGATGCCCATGGGCGTGATATTCGTATCCACAAAACTGAAGCGGAAGATCGCATTCAGCACGAAGTACAAGGTCATAAATACCGCGGTTCCGATGAGGTTGAAGGACAGGTGAATCACCGCTACCCGTTTCGCATTTTTGCTTACGCCGATACTGGAAAGAATCGCCGTCGCGCAGGTACCGATATTCTGGCCCATGATGATGGGAATCGCCATGCCGAAGGTGATGCCGCCGGTCAGAGACAGGGCCTGGAGCATACCTAAGGAAGCGGCCGAGCTCTGGATTACCGCCGTGACCACAAGGCCTATCAGCACGCCGAGCAGGGGATTTCTGAAGGCCGTCAGCAGCTTCAGGAAGGCCGGGGAATCAGCCAGGGGCGCCACAGAGCCGCTCATCAGCATCATGCCGTACATCAGGATTGCAAAGCCTAAGAGGCTGTTGCCGACTTCCTTGCGCTTCGCCTTCTTCGCAACCATGATCAGCACGATGCCGATAAAGGCCAGCAGCGGGGAAAAGGACTCCGGCTTCATCATCCGGATGAGGACATTGTCGCTGGAAATACCGATAAGGCTCATGATCCAGGCTGTGATGGTCGTGCCGATGTTCGAGCCCATGATGACGCCGGCGGTATTGGCGATATTCATGATGCCCGAATTGACCAGGCCCACCAGCATGACCGTCACCGCCGACGAGCTCTGTATGGCGATGGTAATCACGCAGCCCATCAACAGGCCGACAAAACGGTTCTTCGTCATCTTATTGATGATGCTGCCCATCTTCTCCCCGGCGATATTTTCCAGGCTGTGGGACATCTGGTTCATGCCGTAGATGAAAAAGGCAAGGCCGCCCAGCAGGGTAAATACGGAAAAAATACTCATACATTCCTCCAACTTTTAAGGGCGTCTTGCTGCGCAGAATGGAAGGAAATCCCTTATATCCGGCCGGTCATAAAAAAAGAGACCTTCCACGCAAAATAAGTGTGAAAAGTCTCGCTTCTTCGAACATATCCCGGGGAGCCTGCACTCCCGTACTGACGAAAATATGTTACACACTGAACCGGTGCAAGCTACTCCCTGATACGTTGTCATTGTAACCTGCATACGGGTTTTGTGTCAATTGACAGGTGTTACAGGTGAAGGTGACAGGGGGACGGTTCTTTTGTCATCTTTTGCCAACAAAAGATGACAAAAGAACCGTCCCCCTGTCACGTCTGTTTACAGCAGTCCGTTTATCACGGCCCGCAGCCTGTGATGGTAATACCTGCCGTCGGGCAGCATATCCTGAATCATGAAGGATGCGGAAAGCTTTTCGGAAGGATCCGCCATCATCCAGGGTCCGGCTGCGCCTACCCAGCCGAATTCACCGACAGAGCTGTTGGTGAGGCCGGCTACCGGATCCACCATGGTGCGCACGCCGTAACCGTAGCCGTAGCCGTTCATATCGGTCATCATGGTGTGGAAGGTGTCCATCATTTCTTTCGTCTGCAGGTTGTGCCGCATCATGTCCAGGGTCTTCCGGCCAACGATGCGTTCTCCCTTCCAGACGCCGCCGTTTGCAAACATGCCGGCGAAGGCCTGGACGTCACGCAGGCTGGAGATCAGGCCGGCATCCGCCGCCTCATAGACTGCATCCTCACGGTACATGCTGTCCAGCGGATCACCCAGCACGTCGTCACAGTGCTTCACGCCGCCGTCGGGCAGCTGCTGCACACATTCCGCCATCCGTTCGCGCCAACCGGGACGGAAACGGAAGCCGGTATCCTTCATGCCCAAAGGCTCGAATATATTTTTCTGCATGAATTCGCCCAAACGCATGCCACTGGTTTCCTCAATCACCGAGGAGAGAATATTCAGGCCGTAGTCATACTGCCAGCGTGAACCGGGCTCAAACAGCATGGGCACCTCCGCCATGGCGCGGATTTCTTCCCGCTGGCTGTAGTTCGACTGCATCTTGCTGCCGCCGAGCCGCTCGTGCACTTCCTTCATGGCGATGGCGGTGGGGCTGTCGTCATAGGCATAGTAACCCACGTTCATATTGAACAGGTGACGGATGCGCATGGGCTGCTTCGCATCCTCCACGGCCCAGCTGCCGTCATCCTTGCGCACGCTGACCTTCAGGTGGCGGTATTCGGGGAGATACTCGTAAACCGGGTCATCCATCAGAAATACGCCCCGTTCGTACTGCAGCATGCCGCACAGGGCGGTGATCGGCTTGGTCACGGAATGAATCCGGAAAAGCGTGTTCAGGTCGAGGGGCACGGTGCCGGCCATATCGCGGCTGCCGATGCAGTTCTCGTAGATAAGGTCTTCCCCCTGACAGACGGACAGGGCGGCACCGGGCAGGTGCTTCTCCCGGATAAACCGTTCCAGCAGGTTGTCAAGATCCTTTGCGGTAGACATAATGTAGCTCCTTTCGTTGTTCTTTTATTGAGTATTTGCAATTTCATTATAGCGTCTGCAGCCTATACTTGCAAGAGACTGAGACCACCCGCACAGTCTTGCTTTGTACGAAGATATAAGCTAGTTGCGGCGGTTTTGGCGGTACCGGCCGCCCTCCACAGCCTTGCCGGTACGAAGATATAAGCAAGATGTCGCGGTTTTGGCGGTACTGGCCACCCTCCTAAGCCTTGCCTGTACGAAGATATAGGCAAGATGTGGCGGTTTTGGCGGTATTGGCCACCCTCCTAAGCCTTGCCTGTACGAAGATATGAGCAAGATGTCGCGGTTTTGGCGGTACTGACCACCCTCCTAAGCCTTGCCTGTACGAAGATATAAGCTAGTTGTCGCGGTTTTGGCGGTACCGGCCACCCTCCACAGCCTTGCCGGTACGAAGATATAAGCTAGTTGTGGCCGTTTTGGCAGTACTGGCTGCCCTCAACGGTCTTGCCTGTACGAAGATATGAGCAAGATGTCGCAGTTTTGGCGGTACTGGCAGCCGCGCACCTCCAAAAATATGAGGGTTCATGCGAAAACGTCGCAATAGCGGCAAAAGAAAGTCTCAATAACAACAAGAAAGCCGCAATAAAACGGCCTCCTGCCATTTTATTGCGGCTTTCTCCGGTAACCTCCGTCACCTAAATAATCTTAAACAACTTCCACTTTCCGCTCCGCCATCGGTGCATGTCCAGCGCGGCCTTGATGACCCAGTCGAAGACCATGGCCAGGGTGATGCCGATGATGCCCATGTGAAAGCCCAGGCCGAAGATGAAGGACATGGCGGTCCGGCAGACCACCGTGGCGAAAAGGGCGGCAAACATGGTAAATTTCACATCGCCGGCTGCCCGAAGCCCTGCGGACAGGGGGAAGGCGCAGGTGTGAAATGCGCAGGTAAATATGCAGTGAATCACCACCGCAATCCAGACCAGTCTCCTGGTTTCCGCGGTAATGCTGTAGATCGGCAGGATAAAGGGCACGGCCACCAGGAAAAGCACATTCCAGACGATGCACAGCAGGATGCTTAAACGGGTCAGCCTGTGCATATACCAGTCCGCGGCCTCCGAATCCCCCGCGCCGATGCACCGGCCCACCACGGTGATGTACACCGGGCTCATGGACACGCTCATCAGGGAGGACAGTCCCCAGAGGGTCTGGGCGATGCCGTTTGCGGCAATCTGCGAGGTCCCGAAGGTGGACACCAGAGAGCCCAGCACAACCTTCGCCGCCTGAAAAAGCACATTTTCAATCGCATTCGGGATGGCGATGCCGAGGATTCTGGCCGCCATCCTTTTGTCAAAGTGAAATACACTTTTAAGCCGCAGGGATACGGCATTTTTCTTATTGATGCACAGAATCGTCATCACCACCGCAGCGAAATACCAGGAAATCGTCGTCGGCCAGGCCACACCTGCCGCGCCGGCGTGCAGCAGGAAGATGCCGATGGCATTTCCCACCACGTTGATGAGGTTCATCATGGAGGAAACGACCATGGTGGTCTTCGTCCTGCCCATGGAGCGGAAAAGTGCCGCGCCTGCATTATAGATAGCATTTGCCGGGAAAGATATCGTGACAATCCGAAGATAGGTCTGACAGGCCTCCATGACCGCCGGATCCACCTTCGGATACAAGGCGCTAAGAAGCGCCGGTCCGCCAAGGAGCATCACGATGGTGCAGATAACCGAAGCCAGCCCGGCTATCATGTAGATCTGGGACGCCGCATGGTCTGCATTTTCCCGGTTCCGGCTGCCCAGGTACTGGGAAACCACCACCGCGCCGCCGGAAGCCACCGCCGTGAACAGATAGATGAAAATCATATAAATCATCGTATCCAGGGACACGCCGGAAACCGTCGCCTCGCCGGCATAGCTCACCATCAGGGTATCCGCGATGCCGACAATCATCTGAAGCATCTGCTCGATGACCAGGGGAATAATCATAGCTTTCAACGCCCGTCCGTCAAAAAGCTGCCTCTCTTTGGGCAGCTCCGGCTTCGGCGTAAGAATTCGGGAAATAAAAGACATGCCGTGCCTCCATTGCTGTACTGCTTTTGTAAATAAATAAATAAGATGTTATTCACAAAACTCCGCAATTTTAGCACAACATGTCTATGATTACAATACCAAGACGTGACAGAGAGACGGGTCTTTTTTCACCCGATGCGGGAAATCCCGCTTCTGTCTTACCCGGCGTTTACCTGTCTTTCGTATTACAGAAAGTTGACCTTGAATTTCTCCGGGTCGAGGCTTCTTTTTTCCGGCGTATTATCCGGATAACCCACCGCCAGGCCCAGGAGCGGCTGGAAATCCGGCGGCAGTTCCAGCACTTCGCTTCTATCGTATTCCGGATACATGCGCATGGCTTCCAGAGAGCCCCACATAAATACACTGCCAAGGCCCAGGGCCGTAGCTTCCAGATGCATCATCATCGCCACGGACATCACATTCGAAAATTCTATCCCCGGCTGCAGGTTCTGACGTCTGTGAGAGACAAAGATCACCACCGGCGCGCCGTAGAACGGGTCAAAACCCTTCTGCGGGGCGGCCGTTCCGTCCCGGAGTTTCTCCGTGATGCGCTTTAAGTCCTCCTTATCCTCTCTCCGCCGTTTCATGGCCAGCGTCAGTTCATCGAGAACCGCGCGGTCCCGCACGACGGTAATCCGGATATCTTCGTTCAGGTTGCTGCCCACCGGCGCGCCGTCGGCCGCAAGCAGCAGCTTCTTTACGGTTTCTTCATCGATGTCCCTGGCCGAAAAACGGCGGCAGGAGCATCTCTTTTCCAGCAGTTCCAGAAAAGTATCGTTATTCATGATTTCGCCTCCGATAATCCTTCTACCTCACCTCTGTCACGTCATCATTACAATACCCAGGTCACCGGATTTCCGGTGCGGGCCAGCTCGCTTCTGACCGGCTCTCCGGCAGCGGAATAACCGAGGATTAATCCGCCGGTAATAGTCTCGTCCTCCTTCAGTCCCAGCTTATACAGATACGCCCGGACCGCCGCATCCTCATCCAGCCAGTGCAGCTGGTTGATCCAGCAGGAACCAAGATCCAGGGCATTTGCTGCAATCATCATATTTTCCAGCGCGCAGGCACTGTCCGCCATGGCGTTGCCGTAGCCGATTTTATTTGCCGTAACGATGAGCACCGGGGCATTGTAATGGAAGGCGTAGCCGCCCTTTCTTGCCGCGGCCACGGAATGCTTCAGGGATGCATAGGCGTCCTCGGAAAGCTCCATCTGGGCAAATTCCGCCTGGACCAGCTCCGCCAGCTCTGCCAGGATCTTCCCGTCCGCAATCACGATAAAGTGGGTAGTCTGGTTATTGCCGCCGCTGGGGGCATACCGGCCCGCCTCGATGACCTTCTCAATCAGTTCCTTATCCGGCACCTTCGGGCTTAACTGCCTGGTGCTTCGCCTGGTAAAAATCGCCTGTAACGCGTCCATATCCGGTCTCCTTTCACATTTTTACCGGTTATCCATAACCTCCGTAATGCTTTCCCCGGCCACTTCCCAGGGCATTTCCTCCATGGCATCCGTGATTTCGCGGATTTTCTGGAAGGGGATGGAAATGATGTGCATTCCCTCCGGGAAGGGCTTGAGCATCTTCTGCCCGAAGGCCATGCCGGCAATCATATGATTGATTTTGCCGGAAATGAAGGGATATACCAGCTCCCAGGCGCAGGACATGACCACATTTCCCTTGGATTCCCATAGGTCTCCTGAGAAATAGGTATTTGCGCGCATGATTTTGTCCGCCTGGTGCATGTCGCAGACCACAACGATCACATCAGGGTCAAATTCACACTTTGACAGCGGGCAGAACACCACACAGCGGTGGCAGCCAAGTTCCAGCCGGGGCACCAGATGATACAGCCGGCCGTTAGCGGAGCAGTCATAGAAGGCGCCGAGTTTCACGCCTAACGCGCCGCTTCCTTCTGCCGGCGGAATCGGTTCAAAACCGAGGAAGGCTTTGCCCACGCAGCTGTCGTTTTCAGCCGTCACGCAGATGCATCTGTCTTCCTTCACGGCTTCGCTCATGTACATGCACAGGCTCTGCACCTTGTCCGTCCGTTCCGCCCATTCCGGAGGATCCAGAAGAAATTTTACTGCTACCGGCTGAATATCAAGATTCAGTTTGTCCAAAACGGCTCTTGTTCTGTTTGATAACATGTATATCTTCTCCTTTCCATATATTCTACAGTCTCCCCTGGGAGAGGGTCCCTCACCCGGTCCTTCGGACCACCCTCTCCCAGGAGAGGGCTTTCTTTTAAATCGCCTCCCAGGGGAAGGCTTTTTTTATTTTCCTCACTTCTGCAATTACTTATACAGAGTGCTCCGCCCTGCGGATGATGTCGTTCTGCATGGTTTCGGTCATATCTACAAAATACGCAGAGAATCCGGCGATACGCACCACCAGGTTATGGTAATCATCCGGGTTGGCCTGGGCTTTCCGGAGGGTTTCGCCGTCAACCACGTTATACTGCACCTCCACGCCACCACCGTCGAAATAGGCTTTTGTCATGTCACGCAGTTTTTCAATGCCGCCTTCTTTGGCCAGTGCGGTGGGATGAATCTTCATGTTCAGGGCGATACCATCCATAAAACGGCTGTTGTCCCAGTAAAGGGTGGAATTAAATACAGCTGTGGGACCATTCACATCCCTGCCCTGGGCAGGTGAAGTGGCATCTGCCAGCGGATCTCCTGTCTTCCTACCGTCCGGCGTAGCCCAAGTTTTAGCGCCCTGGGGGATATGGTCGGCCGCGCCGAACATGCCGCATTTATATACCTTGCAGAATTTGGTGGTAAAACCTCTGGAGCAGTTGTAATACCAGTCGAAGACGTATTTCATTTCCTCATCCGCGTAGGGGTCTGCATTGCCGTAATGCGGGCACTCATGCAGGATTTTCTGGCGGAGGGCTTCATTTTCCACGCCTTCCCAGTTAGCCAGCAAAGCATCCAGCAGCTGTTTGCCGGTACAGATCTTCTTGTCATAGACAGCCCATTTGATGGCGGTCAGGGAATCTCCCACCGTGGCAAGCCCTGTGGCTGTACCACCGTAGGAATTGTATTTCGCACCGCCCTCGGAGACATCCTTGCCGCTTTCCAGACAGCCCTCGGTGGAAATGGAGAGATTCGGGAACGGGAAGAGCCTGTACTGCTCATGCTCTGCGTAATTGTTCATTGAAGAAGACCAGGTCATCAGCCATTTGGTCAGCTTCTCGAAAGCCCGCTTCACATCCTCGTAGGTTTCCATCTCATAGAGATAGCCGGAGCAGTATTCCGGCGGTGCCTGCTGGTTTACGAAAGGATTGATACCGTTGTTGATGGCAGTTACCAGGCAGGCCGACCACCACAGGCCGTTGTGGCCCATGGGGATGCCGTTCGGGCAGGGGTAATCATTGCCGGAACCGGTGATTTCCTGACAGCCGATAAAGGCAAAGTCACGGGCATCCTCCAGCGTAAAGCCAACCTCCCTCATGATAGCCGGGATGATTACCTCATCATTCTGGATAAGGGGCAGGCCGCCAACACGTCTGGAAGTTTCCAGCGCGCATTCCCACAGCTTGTCCGGGGTGTTCTTGTTTATACGGATGGATACGGTAGGCTCATGCAGCTGGAGGCGCGCGATGCCCTCCAGAACCATGTAGGTTACCGGATTGGAGGCGTCCTCGCCGGTCTCCGGCACAACGCCGCCGATGGTGGTATGCTGATAAGCATTGCCGATGCCGCCGGTTTTTGAGGTCTCGCCGAAAATACCATGCCAGAAAATATTCATCTTCAGAAGATAGCCGTCAATGAGCTCCTGCGCCTTCTCCAGGGTCATGGTGCCCTCTTCCAGCTCTTTTTTCAAATACGGCCATACACGGAAATCCAGCCGGCCCATGGAGGTAACGCCGGGGCCGTTGTCAATTCTAAGGAAGAAATGATACAGCATATACTGCTGCAGGGCTTCCCAGAAGGTGCGCGCAGGCTTGTCAATAATCCAGGTAAGGCCTTCCGCCATCTTTGCGAACTCTTCCTTCTTTTCCGGCCTGGTCTCCTCTTCCGCAAGCCTGGCGGCAAGTTCAGCATACCGGCGGGTTAAGGTCATGGCACCGTCACAGGCAACGGTGCAGGCATGGTAAAACAGGTATTTGCCTGCTTCATCGCCCATGATATTGCCTTTGTGGGCATCCAGCCAGTCCTGGGCACGTTTCCGGATGGCGCCGTAGCCCTGACGCAGGATGTGCTGGTAGCCGGGAGTCAGATGTCCGGGCGGGAGCAGCACGGCCCAGCCTTCCGGACGGCCGTAGGTTTCCACCTGCAGCTTGAGCATTTCTTCGATGCCCAGAGGATAATAGGTGAGCGGCCGTACATTGTGGAATGTATGGTTGGCCTCCGCGGTGATTTCCCGCAGTTCCTTCAAATCCTCCGGAGAAATGGCCAGTTTCTGGTGGGAATACTCCGGGTCATCGTCCGGCGCGTGATGCAGGCCGTCTTCGCCGATGGGCCAGGTATTCTCAATGTCCGCCCTAAGCCATCTTTCGGCATCAGCGCCGCCCCAGCCTTTGTTTCCGAAGTCGCCGAAGAAGTACTCGTCCTCCATAATGTGGATAGGCATTCTTTCAATCAGGTAGAGGGTTTCCATGGGCTTTGCCATGATTGGCGGGAAGTTTTGATACATGGCCTTTGCTTCATAACGAAGTCTTGCTTTTACGGCGTCGCCAACCATCATCCTGTCCCTGGTTTTGTCCCGCAGTCTCTGTATTCTTTCCGCTACTGGTCTGAATTCATACATTTCATTCTTCTCCTTTTCCATGTATTCTTAAGAACCGTGTGAGTCCCCTCATCCGGCTGCTGCGCAGCCACCTTCCCCCAGGGGAAGGCTTTTTACAGTCTCCCCAACGTCTCTTCCAGATCCCGGACAAACCAGCCAATCTGTTTTCTCTGGATGCGGTCGAAGGGTTCGTAATCCAGAAGAGCACTCAGCTTCGCTTTCAGGTCCTGAACAGCTTCTTTATCCGCGTACAGATAACGGCCGACATTACTCCCGCTACTGGTTTAACTCATTATTTGTCATCGTATAGTCCCTCTTGTCTCTGTAAGATTGTAATCGAGAAACATTGATCCGGCCTGCATAGCTGTAATCATAATACCACAGATTTAATAAACTTTGAAGCGTTTAGGGGCCATTTCTTGGGCTACCTGTCCAATGGAATCCGGAATCGGTGTCCAGTTCGAACTGGATTCAATGTCCAAACAGTACCGGAATTGATGTGCCTTACCGCAAATACGTCTAAACAGTTGAAATTTGTATATACGTATTTCCGATGTAATAAAAAATGCCGGTTCGGCACTCAACGTTTACCTATCCTTATAGTGCCCCTTACAGGCAGCTATCACCACTTTATCATCTTCAACTTTATAAACAATCCGGTTGGCTTCATCAATTCTCCGACTCCACCAACCGCCCTGGGATCCCAACAAAGGTTCCGGTTTACCAACGCCATTGAAAGGGCTTCTTTGCATATCCTTAATCAACATATTAATCCGCTTTATTGTCTTTTTATCCTGAGATTGCCATGACAGATAATCTTCCCATGCGCTTTCATGCCACAGTATCCTCATATATTTAATCCTCTATCAATTCATGCTCTGACAAAACAGCCTGGCCGGACTCAATCTCAGAAATCACCTTTCTCAGATGTGCCAAATTCTTCTCGGAATAAAATGGATCAATAGAAACATCGAAGGGAATCCTTCTCTCTCTGCGCATCTTTTTCGCAAATATGGTAAATGCAGTGGACATGCTCATCCCGAGTTCGCGACAAACATCTTCCATCCCCTTCTTATCCTCCTCATCCAATCTGAAATTCACAAGAACCTGTGCCATATTTCCTCACCTCCTCTGACCAGAGCATAGCACAAGCCTTCATGCTTGTAAAGCATTTATATATACAATCGCTTTACTTATTCTTCTTCTGCATCTCCTGCAGCGCTTTAGCATAGCCAAGAATGCGCCCCTGGAAGGATTTATCCATCCGCAGATAATCCATCACCAGGCCGCCGATTTCTGAATCCTTGGAAATAACCATAACGTCAGAGGGATTGCTGCGCATTCCCTCACCTTCCGTTCCGCCAAGCAGCTCATATGGCGTGACGGATAACACCTCACAGATGATCAGGATTTTCTCCGAAACCGGATTCGTCTTCTTCCGCTTCCAGTCGCTGATACTGCTCTGCGCGATGCCGGTTCTTTCGGCAAATTCCTTCTGGCTCATCTTCCGCTGCCGAAGCAGTTCAAAAATTCTCTCTGATATCGTCATTTTTAAATCCCCACCCACAAAGCTATCTTTACACCAGTATATTCCAAGCTCAATGATTCGTCAAGACGCATTATTTCGTAAATGTGACAAAAGAACCGTCCCTTTGTCACAAAAAAGCCCTCCCCTGAGGGGAGGGTGGTCCGCAGGACCGGGTGAGGGGAAAGCCTTATTTTTCCAACGCATCCAACTCAAGGGTATATCTGATATATTCCTCTGTCTCCTCGTTGACAAAATAATTAAATCCTCTGGTATTTGCAGCCATACCGATCGTAAACCTGTAGCTCATATCCTTCGGATCAACATAGATTACCCGGACACTGATGCTCGGATTCGGCAGCCTGTGCATGGCCTCCAGCTGCTCCACGCTTCTGTAATTACGGTCCATCGGATTGCCGGATTCGGAAAATGTGGAACACCGGCACTCAAACAACCGGGCATCCTCCGTCTCATAGCCTTTAATAATATCGATAATGTCATCAATACCAAGCGGTTTATCCGTATCATAGCTTTTCCCGCGGATTCCCTTTTTGTTGATTTCAGCGGTTTCCTTGAACTTCATGAAACACCTCCGTAGATTTCTTACAACGCCACATGACGATACATTTTGGCAACGTCGGGATTCATATTCACCGGGAGCAGATTTATCGCCGGATGCTCCTGCCGGAAAACACGAAACAACTGGTCAGCAAACCCCTGGCCCATCCATTCTATACCTTCAAAATCCAGTATAACCTCTGAGAATTCACCGAAACGGTGCATCAGGCGTTTTGCCTGCGATCGTGAAACCGGCGAACTGTCAAATATATTCTTTAACGGAATTCTGGTACGGATAAAATTTCCTTCCTCATCCGAATATGCATCAAAAATTTCCTTCGTTCGTTTTGAACTGTAATTGGAGAGTTTCATAAAAACGCATGTTCCAGGCAGCATCATTTCCTTTGAAAAATCCGCAATCCGCTCATCGTCAAAATGATTGCAGGTAAACAACCTGCCGCCTGAAATAATAGCAAACTCATCCATCAGCCGGGAGCTGAAAAATATACCCTCTCCGGAATGGTTCACCGTATCTGTGGTGAGCTTTCCTTTAAACAATTCTTCAATGGATTCATCTACAGAAGAAAACCCAAAATGTTTTTTTATTTTCTCAAAAATACCGATGCCCTCATCAATGATGTATACTGACGTATTCAGATAATCCTGCCGGACAGATATAAAAGCAGTCTCCGATTCGGAATGATCTATTACATTATTTATCATTTCCGTGAATACATAGCTCCAGATATCCAATATATTATCCGACAAGTGTCTGATATGCGGTTCAAGATAATTTTCATAAACGGTAATGTCTGAATCCAAATCACCCTTTTTGCGTTCCAGAACAAAATCCCACCGCTGCTGCAGTAAAGCATACTGTCCGCGACGGATTTTTTGAATTTTTTCCTGCTCTGTGAGCCTGCTGATACAACGAAATGCCGTACTCCGATCTACCGAAAACACTTCCGCAATATGCTGTGCTATATTTTCATACCCTTTATCAATGATTTCCAGGGTATATTGTTCCATAGCCTCTTTTTTTTCTTTGCTGAGCCGCAAACAGTCCACCCCTTTCTCTATTCATAATGATGAATATACTTTACCATATAGTTTTTTTATTTTCAACAGAAAGTCGCAATATCCATGGAAAAAGTCGCAATAAAATGCGTCAGTTCTGTTTTATTGCGACTTTTACGGTTAACGGTACATGGTACGTAAGGCCCCAATAGCCAGTACCTTTCCCTGGCGTAGCACTCTTGAGATTATCGCTTTAATCACAATTCTTGACATCTCCCAAACTCCGTATTACAATGTATTACAAAAGGAGGGATGTCCATGGCAATTTCCTTAAGGCTTAATGATGCCGAAGCATTGTTGATCAAAAAATATGCAAAAATCAAAGGAATCAGTGTTTCCGACCTCATCCGACAGTCCGTTTTAGAGAAAATCGAGGATGAGATGGATCTGAAGCTGTACGAAGAGGCACTGGCAGAATACCGGGCAAATCCTGCCACCTATACCCTTGATGAAGTGGAAAAGGAGCTGGGATTGCGATGACTTATCAGGTTCTCTTTACAGAAAAGGCAAAAAAAGAATTAAAGAAAATGGATCGGTACATCGCCGCCATGATTCTCGGCTGGGTCCGCAAAAATCTCGAGGGCTGTACCGACCCGCGTCAGCATGGAAAAGGTCTTACCGGTGACCGCAGCGGCCAATGGCGGTACCGCGTCGGCGACTACCGCCTCCTTGCAGAAATCCAGGATAAACAAATCTTAATCCTTATCGTTCACATCGGACACAGGAGCGAAACACGTTATCCATTCTTTGTGTAATAAGTGTTCTTCCTTCAAGTAATCCTTCATAAAAGTTTTGACCATTGTATCCAATTATTGCATCACTAATGTTATTCATTTTACCTCTGGGTTTTGATTGGTTGTATTTGTTCAAGCTTCATTGCTCTCCCCACCATCGCTTCTTATATTCCTCCGTATGCTCAATCAGGCAAATACGGACGCCGTCCGGGTCCTGGATAAATGTCTGCCTTCCGACTGTTGTAGGTATAATCGGGCCAATCGGTTCACAGCCCTTCTCCTTCAGAATCCGCAGCGTCTCGTCCAGGTCATCCACGTCGGTACCGATTGAATACATACCAACTTCAAACTGCGGGTGTTCGATCAGCTCTACGCAGGCGCCTCCCGGGCTCTTCATAATCGTAATCTGTCCGACAGGCAGATCCACATGGTAACCTCTTTCAAATCCGAGAACATCCGCGTAAAATGCTTCTGATTCCTTCAGATTCTTCACAATAAGTGTGGTGTATTGG
>CADBNF010000074.1 GCA_902796005.1 uncultured Lachnospiraceae bacterium
AAACGTTGTTCCAGATCTCCATGTAGCGGTCGCAGTCGCAGCCGGGCTTGCAGTCGGGAGAACCGCAGCCGTACTTGGGTCCGCGGTCGAAATAGATCTCGCTGCAGGGTCCGCAGGGACCGCTGCCATGCTCCCAGAAATTGTCTTCCTTGCCGAAGCGGAAAATTCTCTCGGCGGGAATGCCGATTTCCTTGTTCCAGATATCAAAGGCCTCATCGTCATCCGTATACACGGAGGGATACAGGCGGTCGGGATCCAGGCCCACAACCTTTGTCAGGAACTCCCAGGACCAGGCAATGGCTTCGTGCTTGAAATAGTCGCCGAAGGAGAAGTTGCCCAGCATCTCGAAGAAGGTGCCGTGGCGGGCGGTCTTGCCTACATTTTCAATGTCGCCGGTCCGGATGCATTTCTGGCAGGTGGCCACCCTTCTCCTGGGCGGAATCTCCGCGCCGGTGAAGTAGGGCTTTAAGGGCGTCATGCCTGCATTGATCAGAAGGACGCTCTTGTCGTTCTGGGGAACCAGGGAAAAGCTCTTCATGATGAGATGTCCCTTGCTCTCCATGAAGTCCAGGAACATCTGTCTTAATTCATTTAATCCGTATTTCTGCATTTATCTGCCTCCAAAGCAATGCTTTTTAAGGGAAGGCGCGGGCCTTCCCGGTATTATTTCAGAACAATCTTTTTGTAGCGTTTCTTACCCTTGCGCAGCATGCAGCCGTCAAGCTCGGCTTCGGGAACCACGTATTTGAAATCCGTGATCTTTTCGCCGTTTACGGTCACGCCGCCCTGCTGTATGTTTCTTCTGGCCTCGGAGCGGGTTTCCGCCAGCCCTGCAGCCACAAGCAGTGAAATAAGGTCGATGCCGCCGTCCCTGATGTCTGCTGCGCTTACCTGGGCGGCGGGAATATTCGCATTGTCACTGCCGTCGGCAAAAAGGGCCCTCGACGCGGCCTGGGCCTTTTCGGCCTCCTCCTTGCCGTGCACCAGCTCGGTGAGCTCGTAGGCCAGGATTTCCTTGGCGGTATTCAGCTGGCTGCCTTCCCATTTGTCCATCTCATCGATCTGCTCCAGGGGCAGGAAGGTCAGCATGCGGATGCAGCGAAGCACGTCCGCATCCTCCACGTTCCGCCAGTACTGGTAGAATTCGTAGGGAGAGGTTTTCTCCGGATCAAGCCATACCGCATTGCCTGCGGTCTTGCCCATCTTCTTGCCGTCAGAGGTGGTCAGCAGGGTCTGGGTCATGGCGTATACGTTCACGCCGAGCTTCTTACGGATAAGCTCGGTGCCGCCCAGCATGTTGGACCACTGGTCGTCGCCGCCGAACTGCATGTTGCAGCCGTAGCGTTTGTAGAGCTCCAGGAAATCGTAGCTCTGCATGATCATGTAGTTGAACTCCAGGAAGCTTAAGCCCTTTTCCATTCTCTGCTTGTAGCACTCCGCCCGCAGCATGTTGTTGACGGAGAAGCAGGGGCCCACGTCCCGGATAAATTCGATGTAATTCAGGTTCATCAGCCAGTCGGCGTTATTGACCATGAGGGCCTTCCCGTCAGAGAAATCAATAAACCGGCTCATCTGCTTCTTGAAGCACTCGCAGTTATGCTGAATGGTTTCCACGGTCATCATCTTGCGCATGTCCGTACGGCCGGAGGGGTCGCCGATCATGCCGGTGCCGCCGCCCACCAGGGCGATGGGCTTGTTGCCGTGCTGCTGCAGACGCCGCATCAGACACAGCGCCATGAAATGTCCCACGTGCAGGCTGTCCGCCGTGGGATCGAAGCCAATATAGAAGACGGCCTTGCCGTTATTAATCAGTTCTTTTATTTCATTTTCATCCGTAACCTGGGCAATCAGTCCCCTTGCCACAAGTTCCTCGTAAATACCCATTTTCTTCCTCCTGTAGTAATATGCTCAAACTGTATGATTTTAACAAATATACCGTTCTCTTGTCAATGCCCGGCAAGGCTGCAGGCCCTGCACTTTAAGGCAGCTTCAGGCATCTTCTGCCTCTTCCTTCAGGCCTTCGTCTTTCAGAAGGTTATCCCCGTCCGCCGCAGAGGTAGCCAGGTGGTCGCAGCGTTCGTTAAGCGTATGGCCGTCATGGCCCTTCACCCAGTTCCAGGTGATGCGATGGGGCTTTGCCGCCTGTAAAAGCCGGGTCCAGAGATCGATGTTTTTCACCTCGTTCTTCTTTCCCCGGCGGAAATCCGCCTTCAGCCAGCCGTCAATCCAGTGCTCGTTGAAGGCCTTGACCAGATACTGGGAATCAGAAAACAGATCCACCTCGCAGGGCTTTTCCAGGGCTTCCAGGGCCGCGATGGCCGCCATCAGCTCCATCCGGTTGTTGGTGGTCTTTTCGTAGCCGGCGGAAATCTCCTTTTCATACAGCTTTCCCGTCCGGTCCACATAACGAAGCACGCAGCCGAAGCCTCCGGGTCCCTCCGGATTGCCCCTGGCCGCGCCGTCGGTGTAAATCTCCACCTTCATCATGATCAGATGCCCAGGTAAGCCTTTACGGCCGCTTCCATGCCGGCTTCGTCCGTTACGCCGGTGTGGCGTACCTTGGCGGTTTCCAGTTCCCTGATGGCTGCGGGGCGGGCGACGCCGGAGACTCTCTCCAGATCCGCAAACTGCTCCTCGTCCGTATGACCGTCGCAGGCGGGGTCGATGGCGTGCAGCACGCTTCTTGCAAACTTGAAGGGGCTGGCCGTGGAGGCGGTTACCGCGATGGTTTCGTCTCCCGTTTCCGCCCGGTATTTCTCAAGGACCGCCGCGCCTACCGCCGTATGGGTATCGATGACGTAGCCGTCCGCATCGTAAATCTTCTTAATGGCTGCTGCCGTTTCCTCCTCGGAAGCAAAGCCTGCGCAGAAATCCGCCAGGCGAGCCTTCATCTCCTCCGTCAGGGTATACAGGCCTTTTTCAGACAGCTCGTCCATGAAGGCTTTGGTGGCTGCGGCATCGCAGCCGGCGATTTCATAAATCAGCCTTTCCAGGTTGGAGGACACCAGAATATCCATGGAGGGAGAAGAGGTCAGGTAAAACTCTCTTCTTCTGTCATAGACGCCGGTGGCGAAGAAATCCGTCAGCACCTTGTTCCGGTTGGAGGCGCAGATGAGCTTCTTCACCGGCAGGCCCATTTTCTTAGCATAATAAGCCGCCAGGATGTTGCCGAAGTTGCCGGTGGGCACCACCACGTTAATCTGCTCTCCTGCCCTGACCGCGCCTTTGTTCATCAGCTGCAGGTAGGCATAAATATAATACACAACCTGGGGCACCAGACGGCCGATGTTGATGGAGTTGGCGGAGCTGAAGACGTAACCGGCGGAAAGCAGCTCCTCTGCCAGCTTTTTGTCGGAGAACATCTTCTTCACCGCGCGCTGGGCGTCGTCGAAATTGCCCCGGATGGCGATAACGCAGGTATTGTCCCCGGTCTGAGTCACCATCTGCTTCTCCTGCACCGGGCTTACGCCGTCCTTGGGATAAAAGACGATGATGCCGGTACCGGGCACGTCCGCAAAGCCGGCCATGGCCGCCTTGCCCGTGTCGCCGCTGGTGGCGGTCAGGATGATGATCTTCTGCTGCAGGCTGTTCTTCTTCGCCGCAACGGTCATCAGATAGGGAAGGACGGAAAGGGCCATATCCTTGAAGGCAATGGTCTTGCCGTGGAAAAGCTCCAGGAAATACTCGCTGCCCACCTGGTGCAGCGGCGCAATCGACGGCGTATCGAATTTCTCATCGTAGGCGCCTTCGATGCAGTAACTCAGCTCCTCTTCCGTATAATCCGCCAGGAAGCAGCCCATAATCTTCTTAGCCAGCTCCTGATAGGAAAGCTTCGCCAGATTTTCCAGGCTGTCCGGCAGCGCGGGAATGGTTTCAGGTACAAAGAGACCGCCGTCGTCGGCCAGGCCCTTTAACACTGCCTGGGATGCGGTTACCCGTTCCCCGGCGCCTCTTGTGCTGGAATAATATAATGATGCCATGTCTTTTACCTCCAAACATGCCTGTGGACCGAATCCGAATTAATGTCTGATTATAGCATAAGTAAGCGGCGGGATACAATGCCATTTTGCCTTTCAGCAGGAAGATTTTTCGCTTTTCGGCATATAAAAAAGGCAGGAAAGCTGCCTTTCCTGCCTTTTTTGCCCGGTTTAACGGTTACGGCTGTTTGGTTCCGCAGTGGTAACAGAAGATAACGTCGGGCTCCAGTTCCTTTCCGCAGTTAATGCAGTGCTTCATCTGCACCGGAGCTGCCGGTTCGGGTTCGGGTTCGGGAGCGGGTTCGGGAGCGGGTTCGGGTGCCGCCACGAATACTTCCTCTTCAAACGGTTCCTCGGCGATCTCCTTCTCTGCGCCTTCACTGTCAAATCTGAAGCCGCAGAACCGGCAGAATACCGCGCCTTCGGCCTTCGGCTTGCCGCACTGGCTGCAGACTGCGCCGTCTTCCTCTTCCGTCACGCGGATAATCCTGGTACCGCAGGCCATGCAGAACAGGTCGTCCTCTTCCACGCTGTTGCCGCAGTGGGGACAAAGCTTCACGGCGTTCAGCTCTTCCATCTTTTTGTCCGCTTCCTCTGCCTCAAGGGCCAGCGCACGGACACCTGCAAGCATGCCTTCCAGGTCCGCCTTGCCTTCTCCGTTCAGGCAGGCAAAATCCAACTCCTCCAGCTTCTCGGCGCCGGCAAAGCTGTTATAAAATGCTTCGCCCAGCTTCAGCAGAGCGTTCTCTTTATCAGAAGCAAGAGCCGCCATTTTTTCGGAAAGTTCCTGTTTCATTCTTTCCAGTTCCTGTTTTGTCAAGTTTCCGCACCTCCGCTTTTCTTTTTCAGATACTACCAGTATAATACCGCAGGCCCCGTTTTCGCAACTGTTTCCTTGCATTTCCGTCCAATCCCTGCAGAAAAATCAGCAGTTTTATTTACATATTTCTTTAAAATCTCTGCTTGACAGAAGTCTTTTCAGCGATTATTATACTTTCTAACTTAATACCCCACGAAAATGCGTTGACGGGGAGTAGTAAGCAAAGCATTCCGAGCACAGAGAGCTGCCGTTTGGTGAAAGGCAGAGGAGGAAGCCTGCCGAACTGGCCCCCGAGCAGCTTTGGTGAACCTTACCAGTAGTCAAAGCCGGTCTCCCGCCGTTATCCGGGAAGGGATATGACTGTATCCCGTAGAGTGCATGCCTTCCGGCATGAATCAGAGTGGTACCGCGAGGATTTTTCCCCGTCTCTGTGACAGCAGAGGCGGGGTTCTATTTTTTTCAGGGACCGAAGCCGGTCACCCATGTTATGCTTGCATATTTTTCAGGAGGAAACCATATATGATGAACTGCACCAAATACAAGAGACAATATTACCCCGCACCGGCGGGCAACACCGACTGGGTCAGCAGGGATTACATCGACAAGGCACCCATCTGGTGCAGCGTGGACCTAAGAGACGGCAACCAGGCCCTGGTTATCCCCATGAGCCTGGACCAGAAGCTGGCCTTCTTTCAGATGCTGGTGGAAATCGGCTTCAAGGAGATTGAAGTGGGCTTTCCCGCTGCCTCCGATACGGAATTTGAATTCCTGCGGGCCCTTATCGAGCAGGATCTGATTCCCGATGATGTTACGGTCCAGGTACTGACCCAGGCCAGGGATCACATCATCCGCAGGACCTTTGAAGCCCTGGAGGGCTGCAAAAACGCCGTCGTACACGTTTACAACTCCACCTCCACCGCCCAGCGGGAGCAGGTTTTCGCGAAATCAAAGGAGGAAATCCTGGAGATTGCCGTGAAAGGCGCAAAGCTTCTGAAAGAGCTGACGGAGGAAGCCGGCGCTTCCTACCGTTTCGAATACAGTCCGGAAAGCTTTACCGGCACCGAGCCCGAATACGCCCTTGAGGTGTGCAATGCGGTGCTGGACGTCTGGCAGCCCACACCGGAGCGCAAGGCCATCATCAACCTGCCCAGCACGGTGCAGCTGTCCATGCCCCACGTGTATGCCAGCCAGATTGAGTATTTCCACAAGAACCTGAAATACCGGGAAAATGTGGTCATCTCCCTGCACCCCCACAACGACCGGGGAACCGGCGTGGCCGATGCGGAGCTGGGCCTTCTTGCCGGCGCGGACCGGATCGAGGGCACCCTTTTCGGCAACGGGGAACGGACCGGCAACGTGGACATCATCACCCTGGCGCTCAACATGCTGACCCACGGGGTGGACCCGCACCTGGATTTCTCCCATATTCCGGACATCCGTGACCGGTACGAGCAGTATACCGGCATGGAGGTGGATCCCAGAAGCCCCTACGGCGGCGCCCTGGTCTTTGCCGCATTTTCCGGCTCCCACCAGGATGCCATCGCCAAGGGCATGAGCTGGCGGGCCGAGCGGGGCGGCAAATGGACGGTACCCTACCTGCCCATCGATCCCCACGACCTGGGCAGGAACTACGACGCGGACGTCATCCGCATCAACAGCCAGTCCGGCAAGGGCGGCGTAGGCTATATCCTGGAGCACTACTACGGCCTGAACCTGCCGCCGAAGATGCGCGAGCACATGGGCTACACGACAAAAGGGCTTTCCGACAGACTGCATAAGGAACTGAAGCCGGAGGAAATCTTCAACCTCTTCAAGTCCACCTATGAGAATATCAAAAAGCCCTACAGTCTTTTAAGCGTTCATTATACGCAGAAGGAAAACGGCATCATCGAGGCCACCATCGAGACAAAATACAACGGCAGCGATGTGCTGGTAACCTCGGCGGAAGGCAACGGCCGCTTAAACTCCGTATCCAATGCCTTCAAGAAGGCCTACGGCCTGAAATTCGACCTGACCAGCTACCAGGAGCATGCCCTGACCGCCAGCTCCAGTTCCCGGGCCATCGCCTATGTGGGCCTTAAGGGACCCGACGGAACTGTCGCCTGGGGCGCCGGCCTGAACACGGATATCATTATCGCGTCCATCGACGCCATGGTGGCGGCGGTGAATAACCTTTTCTGAGGCAGGATTCCCTCATCCGGCCCTGACGGGCCACCTTCCCCCAGGGGAAGGCTCTGTGTTAAAGCCCTCCCCTCAGGGGAGGGTGCAATCCCGGTGGCGAATATCACGTCCTTTGACGGTTAAAGCCCTCCCCTCAGGGGAGGGTGGCGGCGAAGCCGACGGGTGAGGGTTTCAGAGCGGCTGCTGTGAATAGGGAGGGATCAGATCGCCTTCTCCTTCTTCAGCTCGGCCACCTTCTCCGGTGAATACCCCAGAAGGCCTTCATAGACCTCTTCATTATGCTCTCCCAGTGCGGGGGAGCATTTGTATTCCACGTGGTTTTCGGACATCTGCGGCGCAAAGCCGGGCACCTTCACCTTGCCGAGCTCCGGATGCTCCACCTCCACCACGATGCCCCGCTCCAGGTATTCCGGATCGTGGGCAAAATCATCGATATCCAGCAGCGCGCCGGCGGGAACATTGTTCTTCGCCAGGGTGTCCATAACCTCGGTCTTTGTATGCTGCGCGCAGTAGGCCTTGATGGCGTCGTCGCATTTTTCCTTGTGCTCGAACCGGCTGTGGGGCGTCGCCATGTCCGGATCGTCGATGAGGTCCTCCCGGCCGATGATCCGGCACAGGTCCTCCCAGTTGGTGCTGCCCGGATGACGGTTGCAGTAAATATGCACGAAATCATTCGGTCCGAAGGGCTTGCAGGGATAGGTGCCCGCCGGCGCAACGTCCTCCAGGGGCATGCCGTTGCCGACACGGCGCGGGGCCTTGCCCGTATTGTAGTAGGGTTCCCAGCCGGAGCGGCCCAGGCCGATGATGAAATCCTGCATGGCGATGTCGATTCTCTGGCCGATGCCCTCCCGTTCCCGCTGCAGCAGGGCGGCGATGATGCTCATGGCCAGGGCGATGCCCGTACCGGAGTCCGCCACGGATACGCCGCTTTTCACCGGCATGTCCGGATAGCCGGTCACAGCCACAAAGCCTCCCATGTGGGTGGCGATGGGGTCAAAGGCCGGGTAATCCGCATATTTGCTTTCCCGGGCAAAGCCTTTCAGGGAAGCATAGATAATCTTCGGGTTGATGGCCCTGCATTCCTCGTAGGACAGGCCGAGCCTGTCCATGCTGCCGGGGCCCATATTTTCCACGATAACGTCGCATTTTGTCAGCAAATCCTTAATAATCTGCAGGCCGCCGGGGGTTTTGGCATTGCAGGTCACGGATTTCTTGTTCATGTTCATGATCAGGAAGCCGTAGGAATCCACGTCCGGCTTCGCCACGGTGTACCTGCCGGCCTCACCCTTTACGGGACGCTCGATTTTGATGACCTCCGCCCCGAACCAGGCCAGGGTTTCGGTACATACGGTGCCGGATTCAAACTGTGTCATATCCAGAATTCTGTAGCCAGTCAACGGTCCTCTTGTGCTCATTTCACTTTTCTCCCTTCATTACACGGTTTTCGATAAATTCTTCCACCAGCGCGGTCATGGACTGCGCATTCCATTTTCTCGCGTCCACCGGGTCCGCCTTGAATTCCAGCACGGGAATGCCGGCGTCCTCCAGGGTCTTTTTGATAAAATAGCTGCCCTCCACTGCCTGCATGCAGTTTTCCGGCACCATGTAGACGACGCCGTCTATCCTGTTCTGCCGGGCCTGCTGCAGGAACCAGGAGCTGTTCCAGGGCGGCATATGCAGGAAATCCTCCATGCCGATGTACCGGGCGGCCAGGGCCCGCAAGGGGTCCTCCTCCACATGGTTGCGGATGTAGGAATCCGCGCCCATGGCCAGGTACATGCTCCACATGAAGACCGCACCGTATTTCTGCTCAAATCTCTGGTAAAAGCCGAAATCATGCCAGATGCCCCGGCCGATCCACATCAGGCGGTATTTCTCGTTGGGCACGGCCGCTTCCCCGGCATCGGCCAGGGCCTTGATTTCCTCGTAAAGGCTTCTCGCGTGGTCCGCCGCAAAACGGGTGCCCCGCTGCCACTGGGCCTGCATGACCGCATTGATGGTATCCACCACGGTAACCGGCACGGGTGAGGTTTCGGCAATCAGGTCCCGGGTCTTTTTGTACCAGGCTTCCTGCTCATTGATGAGGTTCATCACCTCGATGAGTTTATTTTCGTCAAACATCCGGCCCGTCTTCTCCTCCAGGAAGCGGATGAGCTCCTTCAGCTCCTCCACCGCCGCGTCCAGCCGGTCCGTATCGTAGAGGTCTTCCCAGTTGTCCTCCACGATTTCATACCAGTTAAGAGGCGCTTTCCTGGGCTGGGTATTCTCCATGGCGTAGAAGGAAGCGCCGTGGTTCTTCGCAAACAGCTCGAATATCTTGGACTGGCAGTCGCAGGTCAGCCGGGTGATGGCGATCGTCGGATGGGGAAGGCCGCCCCAGGGACCCAAAGGCTTTCCGTCCGAACCGATGGCGTGGTCATCCGGGTCCAGGCTTTCGGCCAGGGCCGTCGCGCAGTAGCTGCACAGGTCATCCCGGTAGCCGGCCTGGTTTAAGAGGCCGTAATATTTCGCCGTCATCCTTTTCGCGCCGCAGATGGCTGCCCACCACTGGTTAACCACGAAGGGAATATCCATGGCCCGGAAGATTTCCATGGGCACGTCCGCATTCAGGTAGGCGAAATCCTCGCCGTTTTTCACCCGTTCGGCCAGGCCGGCGAACCATTCCTTCTGGTAGGCGCCGATGGCAGCCGTCGCTTTCAGTTTCTTGACAACCTTGGATTTGGATTTTTCTTCCGCCATTGTTTACGCCTCCTTCCCTTCGATAAGCGTTTTCAGTCCGGCCGAAAAGGCGTCGGATTCCTCCTGCGTCTGCGGCCAGTGCATTTTCGCAAAATGCAGGGTATCGATGCCGCGGCCCTCGAGGCTTTCCTTCTGGGAGGGATAATCCCAGCTGGCCGCTTCCTCGTAAATGTGGAAATAAAAGAGAACGCCTTCGGCCCCTGCCGCGTCCGTTTCCCGGTCCAGGGCCTCAACCCGCTGGCTGACAAAGGCCTTTTTGCTGGAAAATTCCCGCAGCATGTAACGGTCCACCAGGGCCCGCACCGGCGGCATCTCCCGATCATAATCCCGTTCAAAATACCGGCTGCCCCAGTCGTGGTCCTCTCCCACGATAACCGCGCCTGCCGCTTCCACCCGGGCATACAGTCCGGTATCCGTCTGTACGCTTCCGGTGTAGAAAAGCCGCTTTCCGGTGACGGCCGGCCAGGCGGGGAGTTCCTCCAGGAGCTCCTCCAGCACCTTGTTGTAAGCTTCCCTGTCCATGTAGAAGCCGCCGCCGATAATGACAAGCATCTCCGTTCCGGTAAGCTTCATCTCCCGGGCCGTGCGGAAGGCGTCGATTTTCCGAAGCAGTTCCCGGGTCCGGTTGCATACTACCGCGGCCGCGTCGATTTCTTCATCGGTAATGACCCGTCCGGCCAACTTTTCCATTTCCTCCTTAAAGAGGGAAATGGTCAGGCGGTTTCTCTCCTGGTGCATCCTTCTGCGGGTGAAGAGCCAGTCGATGAAATACACCGGCGGGAAGTTCACGTCCGTTTCCACCCGCTTCAGCTCCTTCAGGTACAGATAGATACGGATAAGCACGTCCGTGCTGTTGGAGACCACCACCGCGTCGCAGAAGTCATTTAAGGAGCCGTCCACAATCCGCTCAAACTGGGCCCTGACCATGGGGTCAAAGGCATATTCCAGGTATTTGTCCGCCATATCCATGGGGCCGCCGGGCACCGCATATATCGGGTAAGGCTGCATGCCCGCCGCAAGGATCAGCTCCTCCGGCACGTCGCAGCCCAGAGTGCCCACGACCTTCTTCCCGGCAGCCTTCGCGGCCTTCGCCGCCTCCTCCCGGTGGGTATAGGCATTCTTCAGTTTCTGAAATGCCGCGCTTTTTTCCGCGCATTCTCTCAACACCATCATTCCTCCCCCTTTGCTTTTATGATGACTTCATCGCCTTCCCAGGCAAATTCCGCGGGAAGACCGGCTTTTTCCGTTATTTTCCGCATATAGGCCAGGACCTCTTCGCCGCCGTCCTTTTTGCCGCAGACCCGCGGGGCGCCGTCGGTGCCCACGATGGCCGGGATAAATCCGGTTTTCACAATCCTGCCGTTTTCTATCTCACAAGTGGCGAACACCGTGTAGACGGCCTCCGGATGGAAGGGATAGGTGGGATAGGCCTCGTCGGGCACAAAGCCGAAGCGGGCAATCCGGTTTCTCGTCCATTCCTCCGGGTCGAAGAATTCGTTTTTCTTTGCATTTTTGAAAATATACTTCGGCGACAGGGAGGGCACCCAGGCAATGCCGTTGCACAGTCCGTGGTAAATGGTCTTGCCCTGCCAGACCTCTATCCCGTGGAGGATATGGGAATGGGAGGAAAATACCACGTCCGCGCCGGCATCCGCCGCCGCGTGGCAGATGAACCGCTCATAATCCGCCAGCTTCACGGGCATATGCACGATGCCCTTGTGGAAATACACGCAGAGCACGTCGCATTTTTCCCGCAGCGCATGGATATCCGCCAGCATCATGTCCATGGACACCGGGTCCGGGTAGGTCATGATCTTCTCCGGCGCGCCGCCGGGATTGGCCACGTCCCCCAGCTCATACCGGGTGTAAACGTCCACATAGGCGCCACCGGGCTTCTTATCGGACGCCTTGTTGGCGGAGGCGCCGACACAGTTGTAATTCAAAACACCGATTTTCGTGCCGTTTTTCTCGAAAACCGCCGGTTTTCTTGCCTCGGCAAGGTTCATGCCCGCGCCGGTGTGCAGGATGCCCAGCTCGTCCAGCTTTGCAATGGAATCCTCCACCCCCGCGTCCTTCGCATCATAGAGATGGTTGCCGGACATGGTCATGACGTCCATCACGCCCTTTAAGGGATTGAGCCTGTCCGGTTCCCGGGAAAGTCCGGTGAGCACCTCATTTCGCAGCGTGTAGGGTACCTCCAGCTGCCCGATGCGCACATCGAAGCGTTCCAGCATGGGCCGGATTGAGTTGACATAATACTCCGAATCCTCCCCGAGGATAATGTCGCCCAAAGCGACCAGCTTCAGCCTGCTTTCTGCCATATTCTCCTCCTGTCTTTGCAAAAAGCTGCCTCTTCCGGACATTTAATATGGACGGAAAGCGGCAGCCTGAACAGACATCAGTCCTGCAGCAGGAACCGCTGCCCGAACATAATGTCGTACTGAATGTTGTTGTAATCGTCAATTTCCGGCGAATCTATCTCGCCCACCAGATTCCGGTTCATAATCGGCATGACGTCCCGCAGATGATACAGGTAATCCCAGTAGGAGCTGTGGGCAATGCCCGCATCCATGATCAGAGAGACACCCAGGTAATTCGGGGACAGGTACTCCGGAAATTCAATCTCCTTATAATTGCTGTGGCCCACGAGAATCGTGCTGTACCGGTTATAGCCCTCGTCAATCCAGCCGATCTTCGACCAGTTGGGCAGGGGCGGCAGGTGGTCGCCGAAGAGGTACAGGATTGTGGGCTCCTCACAGCTGTCCACGTAGTCAATCAGGGTCTGCAGCATCCGGTCGGTGTCCATGAAGGCCGAGGCCTGCTGCTCGATGATGCGGCGGTCATTTTCCACAAGATCACTGCCCTTCACGGTCACGTAGGGCTTGTCCACATGATTGGCCGCGGTGTAATGGGAGGCAATGCTCACGCCGAAGAGGAAGGTCGGCTCCTCATTTTCCTCCATCACGTCGATTACCTTCTCAGCAAAGACCGCATCCTTCATATACCCGCCCGGGGTAAGATCGGAGGGGCTCACGGTCATATTGTCGTTGGAATAGAATTCGTCAAAACTCATCAGCGAATAGGCCTTGTTGCGGTTGTAGAAGCTGGCCGTATTCGGATGAAGGGCCACGGTCCGGTAGCCGTTGTTGTTGAATTCCTCCACGATGGAATTGAAGGGCTTTGACAGGAAGGCCGTGTAGGGGATGGTGCCCTGCTGGTAGAAATACATGGAATGGCCGGTGAGTGCCTCGTATTCTATGGCCGCCGTGCTACCGCCGTAGCTGGAGGAAATGGCCGTGCCGTTCCCGTAGGCATTTGCCGTGGGATTGACGCTAGTGGAGAAGGTCAGGGTATCAATGCTGTCCATGCTGAAGAAGGATTCCGCCATGATGAAAATCACATTGGGCTTTACGTCCTCCGCCTCGTCATAATTGCTGTAGGCGGCAAATTTATCCTTCAGCTCGTCCATATGCTCTTTGCTGTAATCCGCGGGCATGGACACGGTATTGGAATTCATATTGACCACGTTGAAGAGGTCGTAGAAATATTTGCCGTTGATTGCCTCGGATTCATACTGGCTGAGCAGGGTGGTATACCCGATGCCGTAATCCGTCTTAAGGGCGCCGCCGAGCACCGCCTGGGTAAAGAGAAGCGCGGGAATAAAGGCCAGTACGCCGGCCACGAAGTGGAAGGCAGGCTTCATGTACCGCGCCGCCTTCTTCAGGGAAAGCACCAGCCACACCACCAGGGCAACAAGCACGATGACCACCAGCGCACTCTTCCATTTCGGAATGGTGGAGGACATGATCCGGAACATATCCGGTATCTGCTGCAGGTCCCGGGGCATCAGCAGGGTATCGGCGTAGTACATTTTCACGAAATCGCCGATGGTATAAATAATGCCGTAGAGGCCGAAAAGCAGGCCGGAGATGCCGGTGCCCACGAAAAGCATGATAAAGAGCATCAAGGTGAACAGCCAGGAAAGGTTCAGCAGGCCCACCGCGGAGAAGCAGTAGGTCAGCGCCCTGGGTGCGGAAAGCCCGCCGTCCACGAACAGCGTCCGGATCAGCTCAAATACGAAATAGATGATAAAGGTCTTGGCGAAGGTGCTGCAGACGATATCCAGCTGGATATCGCCGTTGATGAGCTTCCTGGTCTTCAGGGCGATAATCTCCTCCTTCGTGTGGGCCTTCCACTCGAAAAGGGAGTACACCGCCAGGCCGTACACGAGGATAAGATAGCCGACAAAGATATTGAGTCTGGGATCCCCGGTCTGGTTGATGACGATCCTGGCCCTCTGCATGAAATACGGGCAGAAGAAAATGCTCATGAGCATGTAGATATTCTTCTCATGGGGTGCCCGGTTGTGGTACATGCCCACGATAAGCATAACTACAGAAAGAATAATCACCATCAGCGGGATATTCAGCACGGGCCCGCATACCCACAGAAGAAGCGGGCACAGTCCCAGAGCCGCCGCCACGATGGCCGGCGCCCATTTGGCAAGGGGCGCTTTTTTCTTCAGAAACTGCTGGGCGATGTAGAAGACCGCCATGGGGATCAGCAGAATCAGGATATTGCCGATCAGGTTGCGGAAGAAGAAAAATACTTTCGCGATGCGGCTGCCGCCGGAGATAATCTCCGTCGACAGGGAAAAGTAGGGGCTGTTGAAATTGTCGGTCATGACCAGCGCATCGGTAACCGGATAGCTGCCGTCATCCTCCTGCAGGCAGTCTATCAGCTCCTCTTCCGAGAATCTGCGTATAACGCCGCCCTGGAAGGTCAGCCGGGATTCGGTGACATGGCAGGTCACTGCGGTACGCATGCCCTCGAAGGTGTCATTGACGCGGACTGCAGCAAACCGCAGGCCTTTGATATTCTGGTACTCAGACAGATAGAAGGTTACCTTGCCGTTCCGGATGGTGCCGCTGGCACTGTCCGTCTCCGAGAAGCCATCCCCGTAGTCAAAGTACAGGACCGCTTCCCTTCCGTCCACCGACTTGTCCGCGTAGACAAATGTTACCGACATGTTATCCGCCGCCACGATAAGGCAGCTGACCACGATAACCGCCAGCACGAAAAGCATTTTCTTCCATCTCTGTTTTATAAATGCCATACAACGCCTCTGTATCCATACACGGTGCGGCTTTTCACGCTGCGGCCGTGAATTTTTCAAACTGATATTATACTACAGAATACGGTTTTATGAAAGACTAAGAACCGTTTTTTGCCTGTTTAAAAAAAATTCCCGGTTTTGCAAATTTAGGCTTTACAAAACCGGAATGCGGTGTTATTATATCAATGCTGTTTTCGGGGTATGGCTCAGTTTGGCTAGAGCGCACGGCTGGGGGCCGTGAGGTCGCAGGTTCGAAT
>CADBNF010000075.1 GCA_902796005.1 uncultured Lachnospiraceae bacterium
CTGGATTTCGGTGCGAAGGGCTTCTATCACGTCCGCTACGGTGGAAAGGAAGGCTACGCCCTGGCTTCCTACATGCAGGCCGCAAACGGAGCGGAGAAGCAGCAGGCCCAAAGCGGTTTTTACGTAAATAACAACACCTGTATTTACGGCTGGCCGCGTCCCTCCAATGCGGAGCAGATAACCGCCCTTGCCCCTGGGGATTATCTGGAGTTTTTCGAAGAATCGGAGAACGGTACCTGGTTCGTCCGTTTCAATAACCTCTATGGTTTCTACGACCCCGCTCAGGGCGGCGTGAACTGACCCCATAAGACTGCCGTAATAATACGGCAGTCTTATTTTCCTTTTTTTGAAGAAAATTCATACTTATTGCGCTTTATCCTGACATTGAATTTTGCCCGACAATCTGGTATATTGAATTAAGATATATTAACAATTGCTTTTGAGGCTTTACATGAACTCGTATTCTCAGGATATTCAGACAGATATTGATGCGTTTCAGGACTGTGTACAACGGTTAAGTTCAGGCGTTGCTTCTGCCGGCACATTGTGGCAGGACGCCCAGTACGCTTCCCTGGCTTCCGGGATTTCCGCGCTTGCCATGCGTTCCCGGGATGTCCTGGTGACCGGAGACAGGGTCTGTGAATCCATCAATATCTTTTTTTCTATAGCGAGTGAGGAGTATTAAGGAGGCAGGACCGTGGATGTTGAACGGGAAGCGCTGATTTCAGTTAAGCTTGCGCTGGGAACTTTTCAGTCCGAGATTGCCGGTATTGCCAATACGGCAGCCTCCAGAAGAGCAGGCTGCGAGGCAGACTGTGAATACCAGATTCAGGATACGCAGTACAAGGTTGAGGTCCTGGAGGAAGAGGTGAAACGACTCTCCGACAGGATTGCCGAGCTGGAGAAGCGGATAGAGGACGACGAATACCGGGAGCACAAGATTTCGGAAGCGCTGCCGCCCCTGTATGACAAGGTGGATCATATGAAATACCAGCTGCAGGAGCTCAGTGCTGCGGAAGCGAGGATCCGGAATAACCTGGGTCGGGCGGACGAAGATTCCAGGGACGCCATGGAGGACCAGCTGGCAGATATCCGGGAAATGGAATCCAGCCTGATGACGGCCATCCATGATACGGAAGACCGGATAAGCGACATGGAAGCGGAGAAGACAAGGCTCATCTCCGAGATAAATGAACTCAGCTACGAGAAGAGCGAGACCGAGAACCAGCTGGAGCAGACTAAGAAGCGGCTGTACCGGTATCAGGATAAGCTGCAGCGGCTGAAGACCGCAGGCAACCGTCTGAAGGACGACTTTGACGCCTATGTGGCTGCGGTAGAGCAGTTCGAGAACATTTCCGATGCCTCCGCGGCACAGAAGCAGCTGGTACTGACCCAGTGCATTTCCCTGGTGGATGAGATGGAATCGGTCTTTGGCCGGTAAGTGATAAGGAGAAAAATGATGGCAAGCGGTATTTCCGTGGAAAGAGCCGGGCTTCAGGCCGGCGTACAGGTCTGCAGGACCTGCATACATGAACTGGAAGCGGCCGTCCGGGACCTGAAGGACAGCTATGCGAATGCCGGCAGCGGCTGGCATGATGAGAATTACGCAAAGCTGGGCAGAATCGTGGAGGAATGTGTTTCCGCGCTGAAGGCCCCCGTACCGGACATCGAAACTTCCATGCAGACCATTAACGACATGATCCGCATCATGGATCAGGCAGAAGAGATCTTCTAAAGGGAGGGCAGTGTTATGGCTATCCGCGGCAATTCGGAAACCGTCCGGGATATTAAAAAAAGCATTTCCCGCACAATCAATGATCTGGAACAGATGAGCAGCGGCATCAAAAGCGGCATGTCCGCCACCTCCGGCTGGGACGACGACAAGGCGGCGGAATTCAACATGGCCATGGGCAATGTGGCCAGGATGATTGAATCCCCGGTGGATGCCCTTCGGGAGGCCCTGCCCAAGCTGGAGCGCCTCGCCCAGCTCATGGACGAATATACATCCAAACGTTTTTAAGGTGTCCGGGCTTTCCCGTGCATTTTAAATATGATTTTATTTTTCAGGAGGAACCCTTATGTTTTGTACATCCTGCGGCAGGCAGATAGCGGACGGCAGTAAATTCTGCCGGTACTGCGGCACCCCTGTCGCCTCTGCACCAGCACCCTCTGCTTCCTCCGGAAGCGGAAATACAACACGCAGAATACAGCCGGCCAGACGGCAGGCTGCACCCTCTGACGATATTCCCACCTTTACCGCGCCGGGAAATACCGGCAGGCAGTCTTCCGTAAATACGGCAGGCCAGGTGGACATCCCGACCTTTACGGCTCCGAAAAATGACGATATCCCCACCTTCACCGCACCCCGGGGAGATGATATTCCGACCTTTGCTTCACCCGAACGGGCAGGCGCGCGGGGCAAGAAATGCTATTACCACAGCATGGTTCCCGCCTACAGCACCTGTGCCCGCTGCGGAAAGCCGGTCTGCAAGGACTGCTGTGATTCCTATGGCGTATCAGCAGGTGAATACGAAGGCAAGACCCTGTGCTACGACTGTACCAGGGAACTGGTGGAGGAGAACGTGGCAGGCCTGAATAAGAACTACCGGACTATTTTCCTGCGTTTTATCTTTTTCCTGGTGGGTATCGGCATCGGCGTTTTCATCGGCGTAGCCATCGGTGTTAACAGCGGCAGCGTCGGCGGCGGTATTTTTGCAAGCGTGCTCTTCGGCGCCATCGGCGGCAGCGCACTTAACTTTTTCGCAAGGTTCTTCGGAGACGTGCCCAGCTTCTTTGCCATGACAGGCAGTATCATACTGGATATTATTATCGGATCCATACGTTTCTGTATCAGCTTCTTCGTCTATGCGGTCATGGCCTTTATCGAGACCATTCAGAAGCTGACCTACTACTTAAGCTACATGAAGGAAACCAAGGGCTTTGCGGAATCCGACAAGGAATCCTTACAGAATATGGACGACTACATGGAATACACCCGGGTTATGCAGAATAACCGCGGCGTATCCCTGGAAACCCTGATGCAGGAAGGCGGCGAGCTGGAGAACAACTCCATTGCCCGCATGATCCTGGAGCAGGGCGAAGACCATACCGAAGCCTACATGAGAGAATGCGTAACCAGAATCGCAGAAAACGGCGAAATTATAAGAGAGTTTGCTGCATAAGTCCGAACGCATGTTGCATATGGTGAGAGTGCGAAGCACGTAACCATATGCAGAATTATAAAAAAATAATAAGTATTCGAAAGCAGTCATACTTAAGGAGGAGAATCATGGAAAACAATAATGATGTTGTAGCGGCAAGAAGACGTGCACTGGCAGAAGCCCTTCGTCAGGGTGATCCGGTGGTGGTATCCCCCAGCGGTGAAGTGGCAACCCGTGAAGAGATGCAGGATGAAGGTCTTACGGCCATTCAGGTGCCGGACGGCAAGCTGGCGTAAGCGGGCTTTCCTGATAAAGGAGGACACCTATGGCATATTACTGGTACGAAAATGATCCGGAGCTTTATAAGGCAGAAGTGCTGGCAATGCGGAAATTCTTCCCGTCCTTCCAGATCGGACAGCTGCAGGACGGTTCCGGCAGGCTTTACTGGCGGGGTAAGGTGCAGCCCCTGGGCGAAGGCGGCATGGTCTGGGATCTGATGCTCATCTACAAGAACAATCATCCCCATGCCGGCCAGGACGAATACGGCGGATCCATCCAGATCCTGCCCATTTCTCCGCGGCTGAAGGACATTGCCCAGAAAATGATGCCCCTTCTGGAGCAGACCTACGGCAGCTACGATGCCTGCGTAAAACGCGGCTTCGGCCTGGGCCTTCCCCACATTTACCGCAGCAATTTCGGGCGGAACGAGGAGTATTTCATCTGTACCGCAGACCCGAAATATTTCAAATCCGGACAGTCAAGATCCACCTCCGCAGCCTCTTCCCTTTCCTGGGCATGCAAATGGATCATGCTCTGCGAGATGTGGCTGAACGGGGAAATCAGTGACGACGTAGCCCTTGAGGGCAATTATTAAACAGGGAATAAAGGCGCACCAGGATTATCTCCGGGATAGTTCCGGCGCGCCTTTTTTCTTTAACGGGAGTACTTCATGAAGATAGTTTTTTCTGACAGAGCCTTTGCCGCTGTCATGGCGGAAACCACGGAGAAGATAAAGACGGAGACCGGCGGCCTTTTTTTAGGAAAGGTAGAAGCGGATACCTGGTATGTGGTGGAAGCCATTGATCCCGGCCCCAAATCCGTATTTGAGGTGGCTTATTTTGAATATGACCGGGCCTATACCCAGCATCTGATCAATAAAATCGCAAATCTGTACGATGCGCCACTGTCCCTCATCGGGCTCTGGCACAGGCATCCGGGCTCCTTTGATCAGTTTTCCTCAACGGATGACGGTACCAACAGCAAATATGCCGCCATGCGGCCGGAGGGTGCGATTTCCTGCCTGGTCAATGTGGACCCGGATTTCCGGCTGACCTGCTACCATGTTGCCAGGCCCTGCCGGTATTCCGTCATCGAGTATGACGTGGGCAATTATCTGATTCCGGACGAGCTGCTGGCTTACAAGAAACCGGAACGGTTTGAGAAGATTATGGACAATATCCTCCATGGCCAGAGGAAGGCAAAAAGCAGAACGGCCGAGGTGAAGAAACGGCTCAGCCTTTCCGCCTTCATGGACAGTATAAAGGCTTCCTTTGTTCCCCTGGAAGAGGAGGTGGAGGCCGATACGGAGGATGCCCTGGCCCCTGAGAAAATCCTGGACGAAATCTTCGAGGACATGAGCTACATGACGGACGTCTGCGGCGTAACCATGTCCATTACCCAGAGCGGCCCCTACATCTGCCTGACGGAGCAGAGCGAAGAGGAACAGCCCTACAGGGTGTATTTCAAATACCAGGAAAAGACGGAGAAGGTGATTTTCTCCATCGATAAGGATTGCTTCAGCTACACAAAGAATGCTTTTTCCAAAGCCTTTGAGGAAAGAGAACCGGCCAGAACGAAGGATGACAGTCCTGAGAAGGAGCCGGAGGTTATTTCCTTCGCCGACAGGATAAGAAAGGTAATCCGGCTGAACAGAAACGGAGACAGAAAGTAATGCTGAATTTTTTCGGAGAAGAAATCAAAAAGACGGTATTTATCGCAAAGGAACAGCTGGAAAAGCTGGGCGAAGGCCCTTTAAAGGGTAAATATTTCCCGGATACGGAGATCCTGAACATTTTCCCGGAGGAGCTTTCCGAAAGGGGAGATTTCCTGGGAAATGCCCTTCCTGCGGGCAGTGAACCGGTAAAAACAGGCTTCTGCGCAGTATTGAAGGAAAATGGCGCGGACTTTTATTTCGACGGGGTAATGCTGGAGGTGGAGTCCTACGAGCTGTACCAGAGCATCTTTTCCCGGAACAAGGGCATCCTGGAAACGCCTGTCATGAACAATAAACGAGCCGTTATCCTGGGCTGCGGCTCCGTAGGCTCGCTGGTGGCCATGGAGCTTGCCCGGGCCGGCGTGGGACATTTTGTCCTGGTGGATCCGGATACCATGGAATACCATAACATCTGCCGGCACCAGTGCGGCATCGAGGACGTGGGTGA
>CADBNF010000076.1 GCA_902796005.1 uncultured Lachnospiraceae bacterium
GCTTACCATGCCAGGTTTCCGAGCGAAAGGTAAGAGTTGTCATCAGGAGAACTCTTACCTTTTGAGCGGTACCCGAAAGCGGGCTTTTCAGTTTCGATATATTTCTTACAGCGAAGGGAAACACGGCCCGTTCAACCGGTTTATTCAGCTGGAATAAGAATGATTATATCTATATTCATTTTTGTTTTCAGCGATTTCCCCCAGAATTCCGGAATTGGCTTGTCTAACAATCCGGAATACGATATAATATTTACCCGGTCCGGTGAAGTGCCGGACCAGCTGACGGATTATAAAAATATTTCATTAACGGTATTGGTACAAAAATGGCAATCGTAGTATTACAGCGGATTTCCACCGTAATGGTGGCGGTTCTATTTGTGTATTTCGCGTGGATCATAGTATGTGACGTGGTGGCACTGTTTTCGAAGATGCCCCGCTATCCGAAGGCGAAGGCCTCCCGCATTGCGGTGCTTATCTGCGCGAGAAATGAAGAAAATGTCCTGGGGAACCTTCTGGAAAGCCTGAAGGCCCAGCATTATCCCCGGGATAAGATGACGGTGTTCGTGGTGGCCCACAACTGCACCGACAATACGGCCCGGATTGCAAAGGAGCACGGGGCGGTGGTCTTTGTCCGGAACAATCCGGACGAGCGCACCAAGGGCAAGGCCCTGCGGTACGGTACGAAGAAAATCATGAAGGAATACCCCGGCCAGTACGACATCCTGTGCGTGTTCGACGCAGACAATCTGGCGGGCAAGGATTTCCTGAAGGAAATCAACGCGGCCATCTGCGCCGGTGCGGATGTGGCCCAGGGCTTCCGGAACTCCAAGAACTATTACGAGAGCCCGGTCAGCGAGCTCTTCGGCGCCTACTGGTACCAGATCATGATCTGCCAGAACCTTCCCCATACGGTGATGAAGCTTCCGGTGACCATCGGCGGAACGGGCTTCGGCGTGCGGATGGACGTGCTGGGCAAGGGCTGGAGCACCAAAACCATGATAGAGGACGTGGAATTCTCCTGCCAGATGACCCTGAAGGGCAGAAAAATCGTCCTGGCGCCGGATGCGGTCTTCTATGACGAGCAGCCCACAAAGCTGATGGTGGGCCTGCGGCAGCGTTACCGCTGGTCCGTGGGCGGCTACCAGGCACTGGCCATGTATCTGCCGAAGCTCTTCCGGGCCATTCCGAAGCAGGGACTCAAGGCGGTGAAGATGATGGTTGACCTGATCCTGAACCCGGTGCTTTTGATTTCCCTGGCGGGCATGGTGCTGCAGGGCATTGCCGCAGGCCTGGCCGGCGGTCCGGCGGCGGTGGTGCTTTATATCCTGAAAATGGCAGGGATTTGCTGGGTAACGGTTCTTCCCGCCACGATCATCCTGTTTATCAAAAAGAAAATGCACCCGAAGGACAATATCTGGACGATTATTTTCTTCCCCTATTTCCTTCTTCTGTCCATGTTTTTCGCGGTTCCGGCGCTCTTTGACCGTCATCCGACCTGGAAGCCCGTGCCGCATACCAGCAAAGCAACCCTGGATATGGTGGAAAAATCATGATTAAACCCGAACATAAAAAAGACCTGTTTCTGCTTTTTGACCTGGACGGAACCCTGTGGAATTCCTGCGCAGGCATCGCCGAATCCTGGAACGAGGTGTTCCGCGTCCATTCTCCCGGCCGTCTGGTTACCGCGGATGACGTGCAGGCCGTCTGCGGCATGACCATGGTGGAAATCGCACAGACGATTCTGCCGGACCTTTCCGGAAAGGAGAGGGAGGACCTCTTTGACATATGCATGGAGGCGGAGAACGAATACCTGCGCATCCACGGCGGCAGGCTTTTCCCGAAGGAAATCGAAACCCTGAAGGCCCTGCGGGAGGCCGGCTACGACCTGGCGGTGGTGAGCAACTGCCAGTCGGGTTATATCGAGGCCTACATGGAATCCATGGATACCGAACAGTACTTCTGCGACAGGCAGGACTGGGGGAGCACGAAGCTTCCCAAGGCGGAGAACATCCGGCTGACCATGGAGAGGAACGGCTACAAAAAAGCCCTGTATATCGGCGATACCGAAAAAGACGAGGCGGCGGCAGCCGGCGCGGGCATTCCCTTCATTCACGCGGCCTACGGCTACGGAAAAGCGAAGCAGCCGGCAGCGGTTCTTGCGGCGCTTGCGGATTTGCCGGCGCTGGTGGAGCAGTGGTAAAAAGTCCCTTTAAGGGACTTTTTTTTGTTTGACTGAATATACCCTGTCTGATATAATAATGATAGTTATTATCAGTTTTTTCAGGGGGTTTCTATGTCGGCCTACAAGTACAGTCGCCAGAGAGAGGCTATCCGCGAGAACCTGATACACCGGAAGGATCACCCGACGGCAGATATGGTTTACACGGATATCCGGCAGATATATCCGAACATCAGTCTCGGCACGGTTTACCGGAACCTCACACTGCTGGCGGATCAGAACATTATCCGTAAGGTTGTAACCGATGACGGTATCCTCCGTTTCGATGCCACCACAGCGCCTCATGATCATTTTGTCTGCAGACAGTGCAGCAGGGTGCTCGACCTGAAGCGTGCGGATGCGGAAGACTTCCGGTATGTGCCGGGAGAGGAGTTTGACGGGGACATCGAAGAATGTCAGCTCACCTTTTACGGAATCTGCGGTGAGTGCAAAAAAGCACAGTAAGCTGTGCCTGCGGGAAGAAAATCAGGGAAAGGAAAAAGGCGAATCACACTTCCCGCATGTAGATTTGCGCCTCTTTATGAGGCAGGGTAAGAGAAATGGCAAAATTTGTATGTACAGTATGCGGTTACGTTTTTGAAGGAGATGCTGCTCCCGAAGTATGTCCGGTTTGCGGCGCTTCCGCAGACAAGTTCCAGAAGCAGGAAGGTGAAAAGGTTTGGGCTGCCGAGCATGTGGTAGGCGTTGCCCAGGGCGCTCCGGAAGATATCCTTACCGGTCTTCGCGACATGTTCAACGGCGAGTGCTCCGAGGTTGGTATGTACCTGGCCATGAGCCGCGTTGCAATCCGTGAAGGTTATCCGGAAATCGGCGCATTCTTTGAGAAGGCTGCCATGGACGAAGCCTGGCACGCAGCGCATTTCGCAGAGCTTCTCGGCGAAGTTGTTACCGACAGCACCAAGAAGAACCTTGAGCTTCGCGCGGATGCCGAGTACGGCGCCACCCAGGGCCGTGCAGATCTGGCCAAGAGAGCCAAAGAGCTGAACCTTGACGCGATCCATGATATCGTGCATGAGATCGGCCGCGACGAGGCAAGACACGGCAAGGGCTTCGCTGGCCTGCTGAAGAGATACTTTGGCTAAGCTGAAAACCTATGACCACGCCCTCTGTATTCGGGATATCCTGAAGGATGCCCGGTTTGTTGAAAAGCTGGCTGATGACAGTTATGACAGTAACGGTCAGGATATGGCTTACAGCGGAAGCAAGCTTTTGTTCAGGGGAACAGAGGGGGCGTTCATTGTTCATTCCCGCTTATATCGGGGATATGAGCC
>CADBNF010000077.1 GCA_902796005.1 uncultured Lachnospiraceae bacterium
GCCACGGAAGGCATTACCGCGAACACCTCCAATGTCCACGCTTCCTACATGGGCTTAGGCGCTGTGCGCAAGATTACCGACCATCTGCTGGACTGCTACAACCATCCCACGGACATCAACGCCCGGACGGAGATGGCCATCGCGGCCAACTGGGGCGGTATGGCCTTCAACAATCCCTTAACCCATGTAAGCCACGCCATGGGTGACGCCTTCGGCTGTCATTTCCACACGCCCCACGGCTTAAGCTGCAGCCTCGGGCTTCCGGATTCCCTGCGGCTTGTGGCGGAGGTACGCAGGGACGATATGCGGGATATCGCCGAAGCCATGCGCATTCCGCTTAACGGCAGCGAAACCGGCAAAGAACTGGGCGATCTGGTGGCGGAAAAGATATTCGGCATGATGCATGCCATGAACATGCCGTCTCTCAAATCCCTGGGGTATACCCGCGAAGAGGTGGTTGCCCTGGCAAAGGACGTAACCGAAAACCACCTTTCCACTCACTGTCCGGTGCAGATTACCATGGACGTTGCGGAAAAGCTCCTGGGGGATGTCTACGATCATTATCAGTAAGTAAGACGGAAAAGCCGCATTATAAAACATTAATATACAGACTAAGCAAAAGGCCGCATGACGATAATCATGCGGCCTTTTCATTTTATCCGTTCAGTATCAGTACCGGAACAGGAAATTGACCTCTCCGGTCTTCAGATCCTTCTGTATCAGCGCACCGCCGGCCAGGTTGAAGCTGGGCCGCCAGCCCAGGCCGCCGCCGTCGGCAATACCCAGGGTGCAGTAGATATACACTCTGTCCTCCTGCTTCGTATAATAGTAAACCTTCAGGTAGGTACCGTCATCGTTGTAGTCAATCCTGCTGCCTGAGATGGCGGCGTATTCCTCCGGATAAAGCACCGGCTCTTCATGACCGTCCGCCACGTCAATGTCGTAGAGGATACCGTCCCTGCTGAAATAATACCAGGCATTGGCCGTATAAAGCCCTGCGGAAAGCCTGCCCTCCTGGTAGGGGAAGGGATTCACGGAGCCGTCCGCGTTCACGGTGAAGTCCGCGTCCACCAGCTCCCCGGTGCCGGCGACGATTTCCGCGCTTTCCTCCTGATTCAGGTTGAAGCGGGCGATCCTGCCGCCCTGGTACATGATGTAGCTTCCGGCAATCGAGCCGTAGGACATGTACAGATAGTCCTCCCCGTCAATCTCCGGCATGCGGACCTCGCCGATGGTGATGCCGCCCAGGGAATCCCTGAAGCCTGCATCCAGCCGGCCCAGGAGCATCCGGTCGTCATCATTGTCAGCTGCGATGGAATAGACGTAGATGGTATTCCCGGAGATTTCGTAGTAAATTACCCGCTCCCTGTAGGTCGTGATGTAGTAGCCGTCATTGCTGATCTTGTTCATCACGTAGGTTTCCTGGGTGTCGCTGGGCGTGGTATCCATGGTATAAAGCCCCGTATAGTTGGTTAATACGATATGGCTTCCGGATTCCAGCGCACCCAAAAGCTCGCCGGTGCACAGGGTTTTCACCGTGCCGCCGTCCATATCCACCGCCTTGATCGTCCGGCCGTCCTCCCGGTATTCGCCGGTGAAGAATATCTGGCCGCGGGCCGCGGCAATTTTGCCGGAGGCGGGGGTTTCCGCCAGTACCGTTTCCTCCCCGTCCTTCAGCCGGATAAGCTGATTCGGCTGGTTCGGAAGCAGGGTGAAATAGCCGGTCAGGCCGTTTGTCATGTGGCTGTCCATCGTATATTTGATATAGTAGACGGCACCGCCGGCCTCCACGGCCACACCGTACTGGCCGCTGCCGCCCAGGTAGGCGGTCTGCATTTCCTTCTCCAGTGCGGACTCGAATTTCAGCGTCAGCTCATCCTGCCCTTCTACAGTAGGTGAGGTAAAGTCAAAGGAAAGCACGAAATCCAGATCGGGCTCCTCCTCAATCTCCGTCGGCTCCAGGGCCGGCACGGAAATCTTGCCGTATTTACCCTCTCCGTCCGGATAGAAGACGTTGATAAGCTCATTGTCCCGGCCGTAAATCTCACATTTCGCATCGGGCACGGGAGAATCGTCCTCCATGTTCTTCACATCGCCGGTAACGGTGACGTAAAGCTTGATGACACTGTCGATTAAGCCGCTGTCGTCAAGGGCGTAATAGGCATCCATCTGTTCGCGGATGCTGGCGGAAACCATTCTTCCGCCGTCTTCGGAAGTGTACTCTGCAGTCAGTATGCCGAGGTCGGTGAGGATGCTTTTTCTCTCTGCCGTCAGCTCCTCCTGTACCGACTCGTCCGTCAGCACTTCCTTCGCAAGCTGTGCGGTACAGCAGCATGTTTTCAGATACAGGTAGGCTGCTTCTATGACGTCCAGACGTTCCGCTTCCGTCCAGGTTCCGGCACCGGCCAGCTTATTGAGCAGGGCTTTCTCGGTATCCTTTTCCAGAGACAGACCGAACAGAGAGGTCATATAACTGTCCATGCTTGCCAGTGTCTTTTTCCATAACGGAACCGTACCCGCCGCTATACGGTAAAGCGCCGTAAATATTTCCGCCGGCGCGGAAGCAGCTCCCACTGCCGCATCTATCGTAAAAGATACCAGAGCATCGGTAATAACCTGGCCCGTCCCGTAATCCAGATAATCCTTCATGATACCGTCGTATTCTTTTTTCATCGCCTCCGCGGCGGGTGTTCCGATATGTCCGTGGCAGCCGGTATCCTCAAGAAAGTCTTTCAGACTGTTCTCCAGAAACTTGTCCCTGCTGTCGTACTGGTTAACATAAACCTGAAAAGCCAGCAGCGCGCCGACTTCTGTAAAAACAACGTTCGTGGTATAGGCACCGGCTTCTGCAACCTGGTCTATAGCGTCAATAAAACGCTGCGATTTCTGCATCATTCTGAGCAGGTCCACCTTTACCTGTTCAGCACCATACAGCCAGTTTTCCGATGCTCCTTCGGATGCATTGATAAGTGCCCGGTACAAAAGCCCCGGTTCCAGCTGACCTTCGCCGCCGAGGGTATATGGTGTTTCCCGAAAAACTTCTACTGCCAGATTTGTCAGAAAAGCCGCCGAATCTGTGCTTGTCTGTGCCATGTTTTCTGCTTCATCTTCGCTGCAGAACCAAATCTCTTCCAGCATTTTTTTGCCTACAATCCGGTTCCACTGGTCTCGGGAAGGATCAATATCCTGATGTGTAATATACCCCCAGAGATCCGTCCAGCCGGAGAATGAAGCAAGCGCAAAATACTTATAATATTCGCCTTTTGCATGCAGCATCTGATCAAATGTTGTGGACATTGCACCGGATGTATTCATCCGGCCGGCTGCTTCGGCATAACCTGCCAGCTCATCATAGGTAAATGCATACATCTGCCGAATCCTGCTGCTGCATAACCGGGCCATCACATCCCAGGAATTTTCCTGCGGCGGCATAATTGTACAGATAACATTATTTCTTTCATCCGGTGCACAGACAGCACGGATGCCCATAAGCGTCACGACCCTGGTAAAAGGCACCCACAAAACCGGTTCCTGCTCCAGCGTATAAAAAGCTGCGGGCTCCATGGAAACCTGCAGAGAATACAGTGATTCCTGGGGATTCTCTCCAAGGAAATAATCCGCCCTTTCCCGCTGCGGGGAAATCAGCAGATGCCTTTCAAATGCGGAAAAATGAGCCCGGAATCCTTCTTTTTCATAATCCTCTTCATACAGGATGCCGCTCACTTCGGCCAGCTGTTCCGCCCGGACAAATACCGTATTGTTCCAGACCAGCACGGGCAGATAAGCGGTCGTGCCCTCAGTCTGCACCCCCGACGGATAATAATGAATCCGTAAGTAGCCGTAATAGCCGTCTTCCTCCGGATCATAGTCCTCGATCTTCGTACCGTCTCCGTATTTCGGGATGGTCGGCGCAAGGGAATCGTCGGCGAAAGCCTCCTTTTTCAGTCCGGAAAAGAGAGAAAGAAGCATGGTGAAAACCAGCAGCAGGGATAAAGCTTTTCTTATTTTCATTCTCCCTTCACCTCCTCATACAGCTGTTTTAATACGGTCAGCCTCTCCTGCTCATTCAGCTCAACAAGGCCGCCGTAAAGCGCCCGGACAGCCTCTTCGCTTCTGTCCGCGTAGATTTCCCCGGACTCTGTCTGGTTCAGGGTAACGGTGACCGTCGTTGTCTTTTTTTCAAACTCACCCCTTGCCAGGGCATTTTTCATATCCACAAACAATGGCTCGGGACTGGTATATTCCCGGTACTGCAGCGTTTCCATCAGCGCAGCCGCATCCGGACCGGTGACGGTCATCTGCACCTCAGCGGGATAACTGGTGCCGAAGCCGGTTTTCAGTGAAATATCCGTATATTCCAGAAGCGCCTTTAAAACCCTGGGCTCTTCCTTCTGCTCTTCTTCGGCAAAAAAGCTTCCGTACAGCTCTTCCATTTCCCGGATATGGGCCTCTTCCTCGGCCGTCCTTTTAATTCTGCTGTCGGCTCCAGCCAGGTCGTCGATATTGCCGGAAAGCCATTTTTCGATCAAAGCCTTCGGGGAATCCGCCGTCGCTTCCGTCTGGGCGGTCTCGTCTGTCGAGTTCCGGGCCGTCCGGCTGCCGCCGCCATCGCGGAAATGCTTAAACAGCAGCACACCTGCCACGGCTGCCGCCGCAACAATGCACACAAGGAGCACCACAAGCCCTTTCCTGCCGCCGGAGGCAGCCGGTGTTTTCGGCCGTTCGCTTCTTTGTGTGCGTTTCTGCACCGGCGCAGGAGCCGGATCCCGGTCCTCTTCATAAGCCGGTTCTTCCTCGAAGGGTTCTTCGAAATCCGGCTCTTCCTCATAGGTTTCTTCGTAAGCCGGTTCTTCATAAACCGGTTCTTCCGGCTGCTGCGGCATTTCAGGCTGCCGCGGGGTGATTTCTATGGTTTTCTGTCCGCAATACATACAGAAGGATGCATTGTCCGGCAGTTTCCTGCCGCATTTTCTGCAGAACATTCTTGTGACTATCCTCCGGTCTGTTCCTGATTTTTCTAAAGTATACCATAAGACGGGACGGTGTGCCAGAATAGAGTTGCCATCCCTTCTGTTGACTATTTCCCCGGGTTGTAATACACTTCTAAAAGGCGGGTTAAAGTCCGCAAGAGTTTGGGAATACATTTTTCAGGAGGAAAAAAAAGATGCTCTCCATACGTCAGAATTTTCTGGAAGTAAAAAACGGCGGCCATCCGGACCGCTTCGTCAACGGGTATGAATACCTTGGCTTTGTCATGGGTTCACCCTTCGGCAAGAGAAATCCGAACCCCACCAAGGGCCAGATGAACGTGGTCAACGCCTGGGGAATCACCAAATCCTACCCCGAAAATGCCCCGGGTCCCTTCCCGGTGCATACCGCGGACAAAATCGTCATCAAAGACATCGAGCACTGGCGCGACTATGTGAAGGTTCCGAACGTGGTGTATGATGCCCAGGAATGGGAGCCCTTCATCGAGGCAGCGGAGAAAATTGACCGCACGCAGCAGTTTGTGACCGCGTATTTTGCGCCCGGCGTTTTCGAGCAGTGCCACTATCTGCTGGAAATCCAGAACTGCCTCATTGATTTCTACGAGTATCCCGATGAGATGCATGAAATCATCGACATGATTACCCAGTTCGAGCTGGATTATGCGGCAGAGGTCTGCAAATACATGAAGCCGGAAGCCCTCTTCCATCACGACGACTGGGGCAGCCAGGTTTCCACCTTCCTGTCTCCGGATATGTTCCGGGAGTTCATCAAGCCGGCTTATATGAAGATTTACAAATACTACAAGGATCACGGCGTGCAGCTCATCGTCCATCACTCCGACTCCTACGCCGCCACCCTGGTGCCGGATATGATCGACATGGGCATCGATGTATGGCAGGGTGTCATGAACACCAACAACATCCCCGAGCTCATCAAGCAGTACGGTCCGCAGATCACCTTCATGGGCGGCATCGACTCTGCCACCGTGGACTTCAACGGCTGGACCGAAGAGGTTGTCGCGGCCCGCGTCCGCGAAGCCTGTGAGGCCTGCGGCAAGCTGTTTTTCATCCCCTGCACGTCCCAGGGCCTGCCCATGAGCACCTTCCCCGGTGTGTATGAGGCCGTGGCCAGAGAAGTGGACAACATGTCCAAAGAAATGTTCTGATATTTTCTTTTTGGTTTTTTGAAATTGTTTTAAAAGAAAAGCTTCCTTTTGAAGCAGAAATGCACCCCCGGCAGAACCCTGCCGGGGGCTTTTTCAGCGGTTTTCTCCCCTGACAACCGATATCTGCCGGCAGGGAAGAAAGTACAAGCTGCCCTGTCTTGCTTTCTTCTCCCCTCTGAGCCATTTTGGCCATTCAGGGTAGAAAGTTTGGCTGTTCTGATCTTGCTTTCTTCTCCCCTCGGAGCCGTTCTGGCCGTTCAGGGGAGAAAGCCTGACTTTTTTGTCCTGCAGTCTCCATATAAAACAATGACCCCGGGGCTTTCACCCCGGGGTTCGTTGTCAGACCGCTTAATCAGCCTGAAGAATGATAGCTTTTATCTCGCGCGTCTTCTGTACATCGCAGAAATAACCGTGCAGACCGCCGCCGCGAGGACAAGCAGCGTTACCCACACAACAACAGCGTTGCTGTCGCCGGTGTTGACAGACTTGCCGTCCTTGCCGGCAGGCTTATCCTGCTTGTCGGCAGGTTTGTCCTGCTTGTCGTCCGGCTTAACCTGTGCGGCCTTGATGGTGAATTCGCCCTCGGCTTCGCCGTCCTGCATCAGAGCCTTCACGGTATGCTTTCCGGTGGAGAGGGTCTCCAGGTAAGCGGGGGCGAGGCTGATCTTTACACTGCCCGCTTCCGCGGTGTAGTCATTTTCGCCAAGCTTCGCACCGTCGATGAGCACGCCGGTGAAGCGTTTGAAGGTGTTTTCATCACCGCGGCTTCTCTTGGCGGTCATCAGCAGCGGGGTGGTGCTTCCCTTTGTCCATTCGGCGTTTTCCGTAATGAAGGAATAGGTGTATTCTGCCACTGTTACCGGTACGGAACCGGTGGCCGGATCCGGATCGCCTACGGACACAACATCATAGCTCTTGCCGTCCTTGCCTTCGCAGGTGTCGCCTGCTGCCGGATTCTCCGGATTTTCAGCCAGCTCCACGGGATTGCCCTGCTCATCATTCACGGTGAATTTTTCCGCCAGATTGGCAAGGGCGTCTTCAATGGCCCTGGCCATAGCGTCCACGTCCGCCTGCTGTACGGAGTTGAGGCCGGTTTCCACAGCCGCAACCGCGTCCTTAACCGCCTGGGCGGTCTGTTCGGTATAAGCGCTTAAATCTTCCGGAACCTTTTCCTTCGCCGCATCCACTGCAGAATAATCTGCCGGCTTGTCGTTGAAGGTCAGGGTCTTCGCTGCGGAATCATAAACCACTTCACGATTGTACCACAGATCCTTCTTTGCGGAATGGAAGGCTACCGTATTGCTGCCCTCTTCCAGAAGGCCGAGGTCAAAGACCTTATCTGCAGAGAGTGCCTTTACTTCGTCCTCCTTCACGGCAGCGCCGTCACCGATGAAGGCCTTGTCATAGGCATCGCTGCCCATGGTCAGTTCAATCGTATTGATATAGGTGTTGGAATTCGGGCCGCCCTTAACGTGCTTCACCGCGGATTCCGGCTTGAACATCTTGATGTTGTTGGTTATCGTCAGTTCCTCGATGCTCTCATAATCACCGGTTACCAGGGTCTTCGCATCCTTGTCCACGGTCAGCTGACGGGGATAGAAAGCCCTTGCCAGATCGTTGCCGCCGTTCAGATACTTGGTGTAGTAGGAATTCGAAACAGCCGTTACCGGGATCGTAACACCGTTTTCACCTTCGGCTACCGGAATCTTAAACTCCAGCTTGCCCTCTTCGTTGGTTTCGCCGTGGATCCATCTGTCATTGCCCTTTTCGGCAGAACCGTCTCCATTGGCCACAGCTTCCTCATAGGTGCCCTTGAACAGCTCTTTGTAGCCGCTGCTGGAAAGCGCCACATGCAGCCAGGTCTGGCCGTCTTCTTCGGTCAGATAAGCCGATACAGCCTTGAACATGCTGGTGGTATTGGTGATGGCCAGTTCAATCTTTTCGGGTTCTTCCGGTTCCTCGGGCGGCATTTCCGTGGGCTTTAAGGTGTTGCCCAGGAACATGGCGCCGTGATCATACCAGCCTGTGTTGTAGGTATATTTCGTGGTATTGGAGGAATGATAGGCGTAATCGATTTTGGTAAACAGAGCCGGTACCGGAATGGTTCCGGTGGTCACCTTGTATTCCTTGCCGTTAATCGTCTGCTTCTCCTCCGGCATCTCCAGATCAATGGTGCCCTCCGGCACCTTGCCTGCTGCCGTCGCCGCGGCGATAACCTCGTCCTTTGTGCCCAGGGCAACCTGTCCGTAGCTCTGGTTCTTCAGCACGATCCGGGCGGTCATCTGGCCGTTTTCCACCACAAGGACAGCCTTGCCGGCAGCCTTGTCGGAATCGCCCAGGCCTTCAAAGAGGTAATACGGTGTGCCGTTGTACTTTGTGATGTCCACTTCGTAGGCGCCGTCCTTCGGGATAAGGCCGTGCAGGGCATCCGTTACGGCTTTGGCCATGGCGTTCAGCTTCTCCTCATCCTTTTCCAGCGGGTCCGCTGCCGCGATGGCATCCTTTAAGGCTTTCGCGGTTTCGTCGGTGAAGAGATCATAATTCAGGTCTTCGGGAACCTCGGCCAGGGCCTTGTCCACCACGTTTTCCTCTCTGGGGGGCAGGCGGAAGACCATGCCGGGATGGGTGTATTCGGAAACGTTGCCGTCTTTATCCGCCTTGGTGATAGTGATGTTGATCTCGGATTCCCCGGTGTAC
>CADBNF010000078.1 GCA_902796005.1 uncultured Lachnospiraceae bacterium
ATGCGGCAGGTTTTCAACGGCGAAGCGTCACGTCGGCGGTTCTTCTGCCGGGTCAGTTGTTAACACACACGGCCCGTTCAACCGGTTTATTCCGCCGCAAAGTATATGATTTCTTTTACTTTTTTATTTCATCAGTTCTTCCATCTGCGCCACGGCGTTTCCGAAGACCTCCAGCGCCTCATCGATGGGCTTTGACGTGGAAAGGTCCACGCCGGCAATCTTCAGAAGGCTGACCGGATCCTCCGTGCAGCCGCTCCGTAAGAAGTCAAGATACGGCTTCACGGCCTCCTCACCCTTCTCCAGGATACGGTGGGCGATGGCCACGGAGGCAGCAAAGCTGGTGGCATACTGGTAAACGTAGAAATTATAGTAAAAATGCGGAATCCTGCACCATTCGTAGGCAATCAGCGGATCCGAAACCATATCCGGCCCGAAATACTGCTTATTCAGGTCCAGATAGGTATCACTTAAGGCCTTCGCGGTCAGCGGAACCCCAGCCTCCGCCATGGCATTCGTCTTCCGCTCGAACTCCTCAAACATGGTCTGGCGGAACAGGGTGCCCTTGAAGCTTTCCAGATAATGATTGATAAGGTAGGCCTTCTCCTTCCTGTCCTCCGCCCGGGCCAGCAGGTACTCCAGCAGCAGGATTTCATTGGTGGTGGAGGCCACCTCCGCCACGAAGATCCTGTACTGGGAATTCAGGTGGGACTGGGCATGCTCGGAATACCAGGTGTGCAGGGAATGGCCCATTTCATGCACCAGGGTAAAGACGTCGTCCAGGGTGTCCGTATAATTCAGAAGCATGTAGGGATGCACGCCGTAGACGCCGGAGGAATAGGCGCCGCCCCGCTTTCCCTCATTTTCAATCACATCGATCCAGCGCTCTTCGTAGGCCTGCCGCACCACGGACAGGTACTCCTCTCCCAGGGGCGCAAGGGCCTTTAAGGAAAGCTCCTTCGCCTCCTCGTAGCTGTATTTACGGTCAAAATCCGCCACCATGGGGGTGTAGACGTCGTACATATGCAGCTCGTCGACGCCCAGCAGCTTTTTGCGCAGGGATACATAACGGTGCATGTATTTCATGCCCTTGTGCACACTGTCGAAAAGCCGGTCGCAGACCGCCGGGTCCACATTGTTGCCGTTCACGGCCGCTTCGAAGGTGGAAGCGTAATTCCGGGCCCGGGCAAAGAATATCTGCTGCTTCACCTGCCCGTCGTAGAGGGCAGCCCAGGTGTTGGCAAACTCACTGTAACGGGTATAGAGTTTCTCAAAGACGGCCCTGCGCAGCTCCCGGTCCGGGGACATCTGCAGCGGAACAAAACGGCCGTTGGAAATCTGCACCTCACTGCCGTCCGCAGCGGTAACGGAAGGGAATTTCAGGTCCGCGTCGCAGAGCATGGAAAAGCCGTTGGAGGGGGTTCTGGCCATCTCCCCGGCGGAAGCCAGCAGTGCTTCCATTTCCTTGCTTAAGGTATGCGCCTTCATCCTGCGGATTTCCTTAATCGTCACCTCATAATCCTTAAGGGCCGGCAGCTCCCGGTAAAAGCCTTCCAGCTTCTCCTCGGAAATATCCAGAAGCTCCGGCTCGAAAAAGGCAGCCATTTCCATGATTTTCACAATGGCGCTCTGGGATTTCAGGGAAAGCTCCTGGCTGGCCGCATCCCCGGTATCCTCATCGTGGCGCATGCTGGCATAGCCGGCTACCCGCTCCAGCTTCAGCATACCCTCATCGTAGGTCTTCAAGGCCTCGTAAAGCACGGCTGCGCTTTCGGACAGGCGGCCCGCATAGGCTGCCAGCTTCTCCCCTTCCGCCTGCACCTGGGCCAGCTCCGCTTCCCAGGCGGCGGTATCCGGATAAATATCCTCCAGGCGCCAGGTCAGCGCTTCCGGAACTTCATTGCGTTTGGGCAGTCGATTCTCCATATATATATTCTCCTTTTTCTGTGTAGTAGTCTGCCTATAAGCTTACCACTTCTTCCGCGAATTGCCAATCCGCCTTTATTGACTTTCCGCAGGGTAAATGCTACGCTGTTCCTGCAGGCAGGTTAAAAATTTTTTTACCCGGAGGAATGAAAAATGACAGAACGCCCTATTCTGGTCTGTGACGGCAATGAAGCCGCCGCATATGCTGCCTACGCCTTTTCGGAAGTGGCGGCGATCTATCCCATTACCCCTTCCTCGCCCATGGCGGAAAAAACCGACGAATGGGCTGCCGAAGGCAGGAAGAACCTCTACACCCAGCCGGTAAACCTGGTGGAAATGCAGTCCGAAGCCGGGGCCATAGGCGCCATGCACGGTGCGCTGGAATCCGGCTCCCTTGCGGTTTCCTTCACCTCTTCCCAGGGACTGATGCTGATGATTCCCGTGATGCACCGCATCAGCGGCGTCCGGGCGCCGGGCGTCCTTCATGTGGCCTCCCGCACCGTCGGCACCCATGCCATGTCCATCTTCGGGGACCACAGTGACGTCATGAACTGCCGGCAGACAGGCTGGGCCATGCTCTCCACCGGCAGCGTGCAGGAAGTAATGGATCTGGCCGGCGTCGCCCATCTGGCGGCCATTTCCTCCCGGATACCCTTCCTTCATTTCTTCGACGGCTTCCGTACCTCCCACGAAATCCAGAAAATAAAAGCCATTCCCTATGGGGAATATGAAAAAATCCTGGACTGGGCCGCCGTACGGCGTTTCCGGGAGTCCGCCCTGAATCCCTGGCATCCTTCCCTGCGCAATACCGTGCAGAATCCGGATGTCTATTTCCAGTTCCGGGAAGCCAACAACCGTTTCTACGACGGCCTTCCGGCCATTGTGGAAGACTACATGCAGAAAATCAACGCCATTACCGGCGAGGATTATCACCTGTTCAATTATTACGGCGCGCCGGATGCCGACCGGGTAATCGTGGCCATGGGCTCCGTCTCCGGCACGGCCCGGGAAACCGTGGCTGCCTTAAATGCCGCAGGCGAAAAGACCGGCTACCTGCAGGTGCACCTGTTCAATCCCTTCTCCGCGGAGCATTTCCGCAAAGCCCTGCCGGAAACCGTTAAAAAGATTGCGGTCCTGGACCGGTGCAAGGAAATGGGCGCTGCCGGCGACCCCCTGTACCTCGCCGTCGTATCCGCCTTCGCCAACGAAAAGGAGGCGCCTTACCTGTGCGGCGGCCGCTACGGCCTGTCCTCCAAGGATGTGACGCCGGCCCAGATCAAGGCCGTCTTTGACCATCTGAAGGAAGAAAAGCCCTTCACCGGCTTTACCGTCGGCATCACCGACGATGTCACCTTCCGTTCCCTCGCCGTTTGCGGGGATTTCTCCGTGCCCCACCCGGGCCTTGTCAGCTGCAAATTCTGGGGGCTGGGCAGCGACGGTACCGTCGGCGCCAACAAGAATTCCATCAAAATCATCGGGGAAAACACCGACAAATACACCCAGGCGTATTTTGAATATGATACCAAAAAATCCTTCGGCATCACCAGAAGCCATCTCCGCTTCGGCTCGGAGCCCATTCTCGGCTCCTACCTGGTGACGGAGGCGGATTTCATCGCCTGCCACAACCAGTCCTTCCTGGACAAATACGATATTGTCTCCGATCTGAAGGACGGGGGCACCTTCCTGCTGAACTGCAGCTGGAAGGAGGAGGAGCTGGAGGAAAACCTTCCCGCCCGGGTGAAACGCCTCCTGGCGGAGAAAAATGCCCGTTTCTTCATCATTGACGCCAACCGGATCGCAAGGAGCCTGGGCCTTGAGGACCATGCCAGCATGGTGCTGCAGGCTGCCTTCTTTGCCTGTACGGACATTCTTCCCATTAAAGAAGCCCTCTCCTACATGAAGAAGGCTGCGGAAAAAAGCTTCGGGAAAAAGGGCAGCGATATTGTAGAAATGAACCTGGCCGCCATTGACAGGGGCGCCGCCGAGGTGCGGGAAATCCCCGTTCCGGAAGGCTGGAAAGCTTTATCCGAGGCACCGGAATCCGAAGGCGACCTGGCAGAGCCTGCCTTTATCCGGAATATCCTGCGGCCCTTAAATGCCCTGAAGGGTGACGAGCTGCCGGTTTCCGCCTTTACAGGCCTGGAGGACGGTACCATGCCCCTGGGCACCACCGCCTATGAAAAACGGGGTATTGCCGCCAGGCTTCCCGTCTGGGATCCGGAGCTCTGCGCCCAGTGCAACCGCTGCTCCTTCGTCTGTCCCCATGCGGTAATCCGGCCCTTCCTCCTGTCGGAGGCGGAAAAGGAAAAGGCCCCGGCGGACTTCGTTTCCGTACCCGCCAAGGGTGTGAAGGAAGGGAACAGCCTGTATTTTTCCCTGCAGATAAGCACCATGGACTGCACCGGCTGCGGCAGCTGCGTGCATTCCTGCCCCCTGTCCGGCAAAGCCCTGAAAATGGAACCGGTAACGGAGAAGCTGTCAGTAACGCCGGCCTGGAAATACAGCCTGACCCTTTCGGAAAAGCCAGGGGTATTCCCGGTCAATACCGTAAAGGGCAGCCAGTTCAGGCAGCCCTTATGCGAATTCTCCGGCGCCTGCGCGGGCTGCGGGGAAACCCCTTACGCAAAGCTGCTCACCCAGCTGTTCGGCGACCGGATGTACTGGGCCAACGCCACGGGCTGCTCCCAGGCCTGGGGCGCCGCCATGCCCTCCATCCCCTATACGGTGAAC
>CADBNF010000079.1 GCA_902796005.1 uncultured Lachnospiraceae bacterium
ATTTTTAAGGGTGGAGCTGTCCGGATCGTTCAGATAAAATACAAGCAGCTCCTCTAATATCTCATCCGGTTCCAGCTTCATCATCCGCGACCTTGCCCCGGACCCCTGCGTTATATACGTGGGATCTTTTTCCATGATATACCCGGTGATCTGCGGTACGGGAGTGTACCCTCTTTCTATCAGCGCATCGCGGACAAACAATAAGTCGTTAAGGATCTCTTGGTTATTGTCGGTTTTCAGATTTATCAGGGATTGTTCCGTGCCGTCTTCATCATCCCCTGTATCCTCCCCGTTGATAAAACGAAGAGCATCTTCTACGGTAAACACGTCTTCATCCCATGCATCACGGTCGATATAGAATTCGTATATATCTTCCAGATAGTTTGCAAGCTGCTCCTTTTCCCAGGGCTCCATATGGAGATCTTCAAAGAACCTTGATTCAGGCCTTACATCTTCGGGGGAAATCTCAAGCATTTTCAGAATATCCAGTAACTCCTCCAGTGTAAACATTTCATTCCTCCTTTTGCTTATCAATTACATCAGAACAGACGGCAAATCATATTAACCGAATCCGGCGCGTCTTCATCGATATAGCCGGAATCGGTGAATCCGTGTTTTTCGTACAAATAAATGGCCTCAGCGTTAGCGTTGCAGTTACGGTAGACATACCCTCTGGCCAGAATGCCGATTGCCGGTGCAAGGAACCCCTTTTGACTCTCCTTGACAGACAGCGTGGCAGCTTCGAACCAGTTATCCTCTGTTACATCTGTGAGTCTGATCATACTGTCCGCTCCTTTCAGCATCAGAATCCGGGCACTTTCCGGAAACTCCCGGTCATAGCAGATCATTGAGCCAACCTTAATGCTCCCGTCTTTTGTGTCCAGGTCAGCAACAAAAAAGGCATCGCCGGCATCCAGAACGCCTTCGTCATCTTCTTCTCCAAAATCACAGATATGGACTTTGGAATACCGGTACTGCAAATTGCCGTGCCGGTCGAAAAGGCAAACCGTATTTCTCGGTTTCGGCTCATGCCGTTCCAGCAGGGTGATGGCTATGGCCATATCCAGTTCTGCCGCAAGCTCTGAAAACCGGTTTACAAAAAAGCTGTCACAGGAAATGGAACATTCCCGCAGGCTTCCCGCCGGGAGAATCTGCAGGAATGCGATCGTCAGTTTCATTGATAACCCCGTGTTCTTCTGAGTATTGATCCTTAATTATTATTCACTGTTTCGGAACAGGTTCTGCAAGTTTCATAGCATCCTTCGTTCCGAAAGTTCTCCTTTTTACGGTTTCGATATATCTCGTATAGGTCATAACGCGATGCGGTTTCACAGATAAGAGAAATTCCTCTTCATATCAGTGATTAATTCCGGATTGTCCTGTTTCATCACCTCGATTAGTTTATGAATATTTCCGGCATCGGCGCGGATTGCGTCCAGTTCTTTCTCAGTAATCCCGACGAATTGTATGAATCCCACCTTGCCATGCAAAGAGTCCTGCGCCTTGGCTGTTGTGTCATCAACGGTGATCAAAGCCGTGATCAGCGAATCCGTTCCGATATGAAGAGAAGTCCCATTGCCGGGAGCGCATTGTTCCGGATCCGTATTCATCAGTATCGCCAGTGTATTGAATCGTAAAAACCCGATTTGTTTATTTTAAAAGAAGCTTACCTAATCTTCCTTCCTTTATCATCCACAAAGAACACCTTAAATCTCTTCCATCGGAAATGTCGACGCACATCAGAAATCAGCTGCGCTCTTTCATCACTGCTTGCGGAAATTCCTCCTTCCGGCGAAATCCATTCCATGGTGCTTTCAATAGCGGCAAATCCATCTGCGCATAAATCGCCCCAGAAACGGGCTGTTTTGCCGCCGTATTGAATGTCCACATAGCTGTTTGTCCCTGTGACCACTAATTCATGTTGCTTTGATTCCGATTCAAGTAATCCCATATGCTACTCCCGTGGATGCGCCAGCAGGTAATCTGTCAGACCCGGTACAAAGAGACTCTTTCTGCCAAGGCCCGGTGTTCTGAAAATATATGCTGTGCCGTCGTAGTCGTCATAATCAGGGAAAGCGTCCCTGAAAACAGCGTCCGAATATTCGTCGGCCGGCACTATATAGTCTATCTTCTCGCCGTTCTCGCGGATGCCCACGGAAGCGTACATCAGATCCACATCTCTTGTCTTGAAGCCCTCCGGCAGGACGGCCTTCATCCTTGCGGACAGCTCCCTGGAGGTGGGTTCGTCTATGGAATTCAGGAGCCCTATGCCAAACCTGACGCCGCCTGCCTCGTACTCTTTGTAATCCAGGAACAGTATCTCCATATCGGTCATGCCGTCGTACGAAAGGGATTCCCTGTGAAGCACGTCGTACAGGGCGTCTACATCGTCTATGCCTGCCAGCTTTGCAAGCGCGGGGACGGCCTTCCTGTCGGCCTCCGTAACAGTAGACCCCGTCAGATTGCCGGTGTCGGACAGAACGGCGCCAAGGAGCAGCGTAGCCGTCTGTTTGTCTATATCAAGGCCGTAGTTCAGGTAGGTGAGCCATATGATGGTGGCTGTGGCGCCTATGGGCCTTGCGTCGTAGAGCACCTGCTGGCCTGTTGTTACACTGCCTATGCCGTGGTGGTCTATGATACCCACCAGGTTGGCGTCAGTCAGGCCTTCCGTGGCCTGCAGGTATTCGCTGTGGTCTACCAGAAAGATATTTTTGCCGGAGGCGTCCTCGAGTATGGGCGGGGCCTCGGCGCCGGCCAGGTTTAATATGTATTTGGATTCGTTGTTGGGGACTCCGTTGGCTGCGGCCCGGGCATCGTAACCAAGCAGCTGCAGGAGCCTGGCGTATGCTATGGCACTGCAGATGGTATCTGAGTCCGGGCTCCTGTGACCGATAACATAGATGGGGCCGTCCGTAACCTGCAGGTTTGCGATGCTTTGCCTGTTGAGGTCCTGCAGGTCTGACAGCTGCTGGCCGGCTTCTTTGGTTCCCTGGGTTACGCCCTGGGCCCTGCCGAAAAAGAAGCCGGCGGCGCCTGCTATGCAGATAACCAGCAGTATTGCAATAATTCTGACTGCTTTGTTTTTCATATTTTCTCCTTTTTCCATCTCATTGCTGCTTCCATACATCAAGACAGATTTTAATCTCGCCTGCCGGTATCAGGACGCCGAACCTGAAGGTCTTTCCGTCAAGGGAAAATGACCCGCCGGGAACGGTGCCGATGAGCTGCATTTGTTCATTTAACACCGCACCGCCGCTGCTCCCAACCTGTATCCAGGCACTGTGCTTCATGACATTGCTCGGAAAGCCCTGGGCTTCACCGAACCTCTCCATCCCGGAAGTAACCTTGCCCCATGTAAAAGTCCTTTCCAAAGTCCTTGTTCCCGTATCCAGGTAACTCCCGAGCTCTTCCCGCCGGAATTGAATATCAGAAGATTGATATATGGCGCAGTTTCGATATCTCCACGCCCGTCAGGAGATTTGACCATTTACTGAATATGTTTTGTATACGGTCAGACAGCTGCGGACAGCGGCAAAAAAGCGGTAAGACAATGCATATTGTCCGACATAGTGGTCCGCGTTTCATATTTCTTTAATACTTCCGTTATCGTTTTATGGCCGATGAACATTTCTCCCTCCCTGTTCAATAATTGCAAATGTCAGATGAAGATGCAGGAGCTCATCCCTGTCTTCCAGGTGGTTGTTCGTGATCTCGCGAATGCGTTTCAGCCGGTATATCATCGTACTGCGCTGTATGTACAGTGCCTTTGATGCCTGTACCGTATTCATTCCGCACTCAAGATACACGCGAAGCGTTTCAAGATAAGAAGTGCCGTTCTGACTGTCATATTTCTGAAGCATATAGTAGACCGGCGAATACAGTTCTCCGAGTTCGGTATCGCCGAGCAGCCTGTATATATAAGCCATGGTATGATCGGAAAACCAGTGGATCCATTCTGTCGGTCTTTCTTCCTCACCGATCGTATGTGCCATTTCCGCCTGATAGTACATCTGTCTGACCGCATGAAAATCTTCCGATTCATTACTGATTCCCACGCGGAAATTATTTTCACGGATAAACACACGGAATCTTTCAAAATACTTATCCATTTCCCCTGCACGGCTCATATTTATGACTGCAATAACGGAATCCTTATACGGGAACGCGATCGTTTCCGGAAAACTGTTCATGATCTCCGACGCGTGGAAATTCAGGGCCGCGATCATGAGGTCGTCTTCTCCCGTATGAATGCTCATCACAAGAAAGGCATGGCCTGTTTCCCAATGCAGCTTTCTGAGCGCGGATTCCGCCGCAAGCCGGCTGCTCTTCCCGGTCTCCAGTTCTTTTTTTATTATACCGGACAGAGAGCTTTCCGCGAAGCTGCTGCTGAATGTAAAATGCTCCAGGCTCTGAAGAATATACTTTGAAAGATGCTCCAGGAGGACGCGGTCCGTTTCTCTCAAAGGTCTTATACATTCCGTAATAATGATCCTGAAGAGGAACCGGTCATTCAGGAAAATATTCTTACACATTACCTTATGCGGCAGAATGTCTCCCGAGTAACAGAAAACCTC
>CADBNF010000080.1 GCA_902796005.1 uncultured Lachnospiraceae bacterium
CGTTCCGGTCCTGCTCTTTCCTGCTTTTTCTCCCCTTCTGCCGGTGTTTGGCGGGATGGGGCGAAGCTTCTGCCCTGCCCTTTCCTGCTTTTTCTCCCCTTCTGCCGGTATTTGGCAGGTAGGGGAGAAGCTTCTGCCCTGCCCTTTCCTGCTTTTTCTCCCCTTCTGTCGCTATTTGATAAAAAGAGCAGAAGTTTGGAGCTGAATGCCTCCCGATACTTCTGCCCTTATGATAAATATTGAAATGCAGGGTAGAAGTCTGAAGCTTTTTTACTGCTCTTTCTTCTGCCCTGCAGCATATTTCAGGACTTAGGGGTAGAAGCAGGGGAATTATACTCTCCGATACTTCTGCCCTTCAGTCAGTTTATGAGAATCTTGTCAGTCTTGATGACCATCCGGGCCGTGGTGGCCGTCCGAACCGTGATCTCCGTCCGGGACATAATGGCCGTCCGGGCCATGGTGTCCATCCGGACCATGGTGTCCGCCAGGGACGTGATGCTCCCCGGGTCTTCTGCCTCTGCCGGGTTTTTCATGGAAACGCTCTGACCAGTCCTTCGTCAGCTTTTCCAGCAGAAGGAGAAGCTGCTCCCTCTCCTCCCCGGTAAGAACCGCGAAAAGCTCCGGCCGGCTGTCCTTCTCCTGTTCAAGTCTTGCCTCTTCAAGCCTTGCCTTACCCGCCTCCGTCAGTCGGATATTGACCGTCCGGCGGTCATCGGGATTCTCGGTGCGCGCCACGAGGCCTGCAGCCTCCAGCTTTCCGATAAGTTCACTTGCCGATCCCGGACGGATATCCAGAAGCTCCGTCAAATCTCTCTGGGTAATCTCTCCTTTTTCTTTTAAAATATGCAGTATCCCGGACTGGCCGCTGCTCTGCTCCGGAATGCGCCTGGCAACATGTCCCAGCCTTGCCAGCTGAAATACCAGCTTTTCCTCCGTCTCCATCCGGGCATACCGGTCTTCCATCAGCTTTCTGCGGATGTGGTTTCTGTTCCTGCGTAAATCCTTTCCTCCATGGTAGTCCATCATCTCCGGATTTTCTCCCCTGGCGAAGGCCTCGCCTTTTCCGCAGTGGGGGTCGGATAAATCACAGTGCCGGTCGCAGCCGGGGCACTTTCCTTCCTTAATCATTTCTGTATCGAAGCTGTTGTCTTTCTGTTCCCGATTAAAATCTTTGTGTTCTTTCTGTTCCTGATTAAAATCTCTGCGATCTTTCTGTTCTCTGTTAAATTCTCTGTTCTCTCTCATGTCGTCTACCTCCTGTATCTGAAAAAAACACACAGCCGAAGCTGTAAATGAATGAAGTTCTTTTTGTTAAGGTACCTTGATAATATCACCCGCAAAACTATTTGTCAAGGTACCTAAATATATTTTTGAAAAATTTTTTCGTAAACGTGTAAACCAGTCAAAAAAATAAACGTCTGACCCGGCAGAAGAACCGCCGACATGACCCTGCGCCGCAAACAGTATGATTTTGGGGCCACGGCCCGATAACCTGGTGCTGCAAATCCGGACAGCAGCGATATACCGCCAAAACTATATATTTAGATTCATATCTTCGTATAAATCACTATCATAAAACACTTCAGTACAGCTAAAACTATTCTATCTGGATAATATCTTCGTACAAACCCGCTTCAGGAGGCCATGTATTACAGCTAAAAACCGATGGTTTGACATTTATCTTCGTACACTACACCTTCGCAGCACTGTTCAGACCTTTTCCACAGCGGAAATCATGAAAAAGATGACAAAAGAACCGTCTCCCTGTCACCACGGCTTGTGTCAAAGGTCGGCTTGTCTTGTCTGCCGGGTCTGTTGTTCTCCACATCCCGGGCCGGGCCCCCAATCATACTGTCTGCGGCGAAGAATCAACCGGATTGAACGAGGCCGTATTTGAGCAAGCTGCTAAGAAATATCGAAAGCGGGCTTTGAAGTTTCGATATATTTCTTACAGCGAAGGGAAACACGGCCGGTTCAACCGGTTTATTCCGCCGCAAGCATCATGATTTCCCTTCTATATATTTTCTTCTTTTCTCCTCCCTTGACTTTGCCCTCCGTTCGGTTATAGTAAAAGCAGAAACCCTCCCCCGGTTACCGGGCACGGCAGTCCGGCAGCCCCGACAGATAAAAGAAAAAAGAGGAAAACCGATGAAATATATACTCGCCGTCGACCAGTCCACCTCAGGGACAAAGGTCAGCCTGCTGGATGAAAAGCTGACAAACGTAAAAAGCCTTAAAAAAGCCCACCGCCAGTATTATCCCCACCCCGGCTGGGCCGAACACGATGCGGAGGAAATCTGGACAAATACCGCGCAGATGCTTTCGGAACTGGCCGAAGGCCTGGATCCGAAGGACATCGCAGGTCTCGGCATCGCCAACCAGCGGGAAACCACCGTGCTCTGGGAAAGACAGACCGGGAAGCCCGTCTGCCCCGCCGTGGTCTGGCAGGACGTCCGGGCCAAGGAACTGACCGAACGCATGCCCTGCGAAGGCGGAAGGATCTTCGGCAAAACAGGCCTGCTCCTTTCCCCCTACTACTCCGCAGCCAAGGCAGCCGCCGTACTGGAAGCCAACGAAGACCTGCGGAGACGGGCGGAGGCCGGCGAGCTGTGCTTCGGAACCGTGGACAGCTATCTCCTGTACCGCCTGACCGGCGGGGAAAGCTTTGCCACGGATACCACCAACGCCTGCCGCACCCAGCTGTTTGACATCACCCGCCTGGCCTGGAGCCCCTATCTGGCCGGCATCTTCGGCATTCCGGAAAGCATGCTCGCGGATAAGGTGCTGCCCGCGGACTCCCGGTTCGGGGAGATTTCCGCCATTGACAGCTTAAAAGGCGTACCCGTCACCGCCCTCATGGGCGACAGCCACGCTTCCTTTTTCGGACACGGCTGCCTGTCTCCGGGCATGGTGAAGACCAGCTACGGCACGGGCTCCTCCCTGATGATGAACATCGGCAGGACGCCCCTGTTCTCCGAAAACGGCCTTTCCACCTCCATCGGCTTCTCCTTTGCAGGGGAAACCTGGTACGTGCTGGAAGGAAATATCACCTGCTCGGCGGATACCCTCATGTGGGTGAAGGATGAGCTGGGCCTCATCTCGGATATGGAGGAGCTTTCCCTGGCGGGAAGCGTGACCTCCACCGACGGCGTCTACCTGGTTCCGGCCTTTTCCGGCCTCGGCGCACCCTATTTTGATGAAAATGCCAAAGGCATGCTCTTCGGCATGAACCGGGGAACGACGAAGGCCCATGTGCTTCGGGCCGCCCTGGCCAGTATCGCCCACCAGAATACGGACGTGCTCGACGCCATGGCAAAGGATGCCGGACAGGCCATCGATGAACTGCGGGCCGACGGCGGCGGCAGCGTCAATCCCCTGCTGATGCAGATGCAGAGCGATTACGTGCCCTGCACCGTAGCCGTATCCGCGGAAAAGGATCTGACCTTAAAGGGCGTAGCCGCCATGGCCGGATTGTCTGCCGGACTGTTTGATCTTTCCGCCTGCAGCTATCCGGTATCGGCCCACTACAGGCCCAAAATGCCCGAGGAAGAACGTCTCCGGGAGCGGGCCGGCTGGCTGGACGCGGTGAACCGCTGCCGCTGACCGTTATTTCCCAAAAGCAAAATCCCCGGCAGAGGCTTCTGCCGGGTTTTCTCTTGAAATTATGTACCGTAAAGGATGAAAAAGATGAAAAAATTAACGGAAATGTCCCTGCAGGAACTTCTCAACCCCGAAGGCTTTGCCTGTGACTGCGGCAAAACCCACTGTGCCCTCCCCTTAAAGTACCTGGCCGTGGAAAAAGGCGCGTTAAACAAGCTTCCCGAGGCCCTGGCCGCCCTGGAGGCGAAAAATATCTTTCTGATCTATGACGAAAATACTTACCGGGCCGCCGGAAGCCGGGTGGAGGAAATCCTGCAGAAGGAAGGCATTTCCTGTAACGCCCTGCTTCTTACCGGCAGCCCCCGGGTCCTGCCCGATGACCGGCAGAGAAAGATTGTGGCGGATGCCCTGCCTGCCGATGCGGATTTCATCCTGGGGGTCGGCAGCGGCGTCATCAATGACCTCTGCAAAATCACCGCGGCGGATTATCACCTGCCCTGCGGCATCGTGGCCACCGCGCCTTCCATGGACGGCTATGCCTCCAACTCCTCGGCCATGGAGCTTTCCGGCATCAAATGCACCGTATACACCACCTGCCCCTCCCTTATCCTGGCCGATACGGACATCCTCAGGGATGCGCCCTTCGACCTCATCCGGGCGGGCTTCGGAGATATGATGGCCAAGTATATTTCCATCGCCGACTGGCGGATTGCCCGGCTGGTCATGGACGAATACTACTGCGAGGAAATCGCCCGGCTGATGATAAAGGCTGTGGACGCGGTCCTGGAAAGTCTGGAGGACCTGCCTCTTCGCAGGGAAGAAGGCATTCGCCGGATGACGGAGGGCCTGGTGCTTTCCGGCATCGCCATGTCCTTCGCCGGCATTTCCCGCCCCGCCTCCGGCATGGAGCACCACATCTCCCATTTCCTGGAAATGTTTGCCCTCGCCTCCGGCCGGCAGCCGGGTTCCCACGGCCTGCAGGTGGGCTACGGCGTCCGCCAGGCCCTGAAGCTGTATGAAAAGGCCGCGCAGCACACCCCGACGGAGGAAGAGGTGAAAAAAGCAGCCGCCGGCTTTGATGCCGCGGCCTGGGAAAATGCGGTGCGACGCGCCTTCGGTGACCAGGCGGAGGACCTCATCCGGATGGCGAAGGAGGAAGGCCGTTACCTGCCGGAAAATATCCTGGCCCGGGGGCTTTCCGTGGTGAAGCACTGGCCGGAAATCCTGGAAATCATCCGGGGCGTCCTGGCCGTAAAGGAGAGGCTCCTGGCTGCCCTCGATACAATGAACATCACCGATTCCCCGGAGGATATCGGCTATACAAAAAAAGAGGCGGCAGATGCCCTGCTGTTCAACAGGGACCTGCGCGCCCGTAAATACGTTTTTACTTCCCTTTGCGGGGATATCGGCCTTATGCCGCAGCCGGAATAACCAGCTTCTGTCCCGCATAAATCAGGGACGGATTGTCGATGATATCCCTGTTCCGTTCATATATCTGCACCCATTTTTCACCGCTGCCATAATACCTCTGCGCGATTTTCCAAAGGGAATCCCCCCGGACAACCGTGTAGAGGTTTTCTGTTTCTTTGGCCGATTTGCCCGCTTCTTCCGCCAGGTCATAGGTATCATAATAATCATCATAAAGTCCCAGGCAGGCATCCATGCCGGGATTTGAGGAAAGGGCTTTCTCCAGGACGGTCTGCCAGGAGCCGTATTTTTCGTAAAGGGAATCCGCCGTCGGCCCGAATTCATTGCCGTAGGTTTCCAGATTGCTCTCCTTTACGGCCTTCAGGCCCTCCGGATCGTCCTTATAGCTTTCCAGCCGGATTTCATTTCTCCGCTGACTCACCGCCCTGGCAATTTCCTCCACGTTTTTCGCTTCTCCCAGCATCTCCTCAATCATCCGGTACAGCTCGGCCATGGATTCATGGTAGGCGATTCTTTCCTGCCGGCCCTTTTCCACGGTTTCCCTGTCTGTCCAGTCAAAGGAAGCGTAGGTACCCAGCCGTTTGGATTCCGGGTTGGGGGAATAGCCATACACAGCCTCCGGATTGACGATAATATCCGCTGCAGCCAGGGGATTTTCCATGGGGTCGTGTTCATAGACAAAGGCCTCCTTTGTCTCCGTTTCGGTTTCGGTTTCGGTATCGGCAAACGCCGGAAAAGCCGGAACCGCCAGTGCCAGGACAAGTGCCGCCGCAACGGCGGAAATAATCTTTTTCTTCATCTTCATACTCCTCAATATTATATAGTTCTTGAATAATACAGTGTAAGGATAATGATCACGGCCAGAATGACCAGGATCGCCAGGGTCCTTCCGTGGGTTTTCTTCTCGGAAACAAGGGTGGCAATAAACTCCCGGACAAAGGCATTCAGGGAAAAATACCCCTTTGTCCTGCTGCCGACGCCCTCCGCGGCAATACCCTGCCGGGCGGCCAGAAGACCGGACCGGAAAACATGGTAGTTGGTAGTGGCAAAGGCGATTTTCGCATCCGCAGCCCCGCCCGCTTCCCGGATCAGGTCCAGGGAATACCGGAAATTCTCCTCGGTGTTTTTCGAACGGTTTTCGCAGAGGATCCGCTCCTTTTCGATGCCCCGGGACAGGAGGTAAGCCTCCAGAGCCTCGGCCTCGGCTACGGGCTCATCCGGCCCTTTGCCGCCGGAGGGCACGAAGATAAGGGGCTTTCCGCCCGCATTCTGCTGCTGGGCGGCAAACTCCAGGGCCTTGTCGGCCCGCCCCTTAAGAAGGGGCGTCGGTGTACCGTCGTCCGCCACCTTGCAGCCCAGGATCAGCATATAGTCTTTATCAAAGGCCGGCCTGCGGCGCGCCGCCATAAGATTCATGAAAATCGTGCCTGCCAGGATGCATTCCAGATAGGCAACGATGATGAAAATGACATTTTCCACCAGAAGCTCCACGTAAAGAGCCAGGCCTTTTTCGTTGTGGACGTCCACCACCGTGGAGCGCTGCAGCATTTCCGACAGAATTTTCGGGAACAGGCTGGCCAGGCAGACCACAACGCCCAGGATACAGGCCAGCATATTTCTCCAGGTGCGGCCTTCGTTTTTCATCAGCTTCAGGTTGCTTGCCGTCACGATGATGGAAAGGACGAAGGCCAGGGGCAGCGCAACCGTGGCAAAGGAGTCCGCGGAGGTCAGCACCGACCGGAGCGTACTTTCCATATCGGAATAGGCAAAGAAATGCTGGATCTGAAGAACCAGCAGGAAGGCCAGAAAGATCAGAAGCCCGATGTCCGTCACGTTCCGGTACCGGTAAAGGCTCTGTCCTACATCCCGGCGGTATTTGCGTACTGCGGAAAGAAACAGGACTGCCAGATAGATAAGAGTAAGGGCCGGCACGATGCGTCCGCCTGTGCACCTTCCCAGGAAGCCGCCCTCCGTAATGACGCCTCCGGCATGAACGTAAAGAACAACGACATCCACCTCCTCCCCGTCACAGTAAATATCCGCAAAGGCCCGCCCGCGGCTTACTGCCTGAAAGGTCAGGTAAAGCTTTCCGTCCCGGACCTCCTTGCCGGTCAGCCGGACCACATCGCCCTCCAGCTGCACCTCATACGCCTCCGCGTTTTCCTTTCCCGGGGAAATCTCCCGGACAAACACACAGGTTCTTCCGCGAAGCGCCAGGTATATGCCCCCTATAACAATCAGAATAACTGCAAGCAGGATTAATCCGCGTTTTTTCATCTTTTATGTTCAGCCTTAAGGAAGATATTTTTTCAGAATCAGCGTGTTCTGCCCGTTGCGGTACTCATACGTCAGGTCATCCATGGCCTTTTTCACCATGAAGATGCCCAGGCCCCCGATTTTCCTCTCCTCTGCGGACAGGGTGACGTCCGGGTCAGCCTTGGCCAGCGGGTTGAAGGGCACGCCGGTATCCATGATGGTAACCACGGCGGCGGGAAGGGGTTCCTTTACGATTTCCACCTTCATGGCCATATCGCCGGTTCCCGGTGTATAGGCGTAGCTGGCGATATTGACGAAGATTTCCTCCACGGCCATTTCCAGCTGCAGCTGCACCTTCATGGGGCAGTCCGCCTCCTCCAGCTTTTCATCCAGGTAGGCAATCACCTTGTCCAGGTTGTCCTTCCTTGCTTCCGTGCGGAAGACGTTTCCGGAAACCTCCAGGCTGTCCGTCCTGTCCAGAAGCTCCAGAAGCTCGCTCTTCCACCATTCGATTTCCTTCCGTTTCTCTTCGTCCTCCAGGCCGCCCCGGCGGATGCTTCTCCGGATCAGCCGGACGTAGCCCATAATCCTGGCCTTGTCTTCGGTCTCGCGGATAATCTTCTCGTCATCCGTACCCATATAAGCGGCCAGAACCTTATGCCAGAATTTAACCGAGGTTTCGAAATCATACCCCTGGAAATCCATAATCACCGAATGATCCAGCTCGGAGAAGCCCACATTTGCATTGTACATGGAAGCCAGCTCAAAGACCGGGTTGCCCACTGCCAGGGTATCCATGTCAATCAGGAGGACCTCATCCCCCACCAGCACCACGTTCTGGGTATGGTAGTCGCCGTGAATCATGTGATCGTCCCCTGGAACGGCCTCCACCAGGGCAAGGAGCTTTTTCCCCGCCTCCTCCGGCAGGTAGTCCTTGACAAATTCCGCCCAGCCGACGGCGGTCTTCTTCATGTCCGGCAGCTTGTTGTCCGGCACCCGGGTACCGTGGATTTTCTTCAGCAGGGCAACATATTCCCTGGCGCACCAGTCCATTTTCTCCGGCTCCGCAGCCAGTATTTTCGCAAAGGACCTGGCGTTCAGCAGCTCAAAAACCGAACCGTAGCTGTCCCCCACCTGCACGATATCAAAGGAAATAGCCGTGGGAATCCCCAGAACCAGGGCAAGGCGGGCTACCTCCCGCTCATGCCGGATGTCGTCCAGGGCATCCGCGTTGTGGTAGACCTTGACCACGGTATCCCCGTCTATCCGGTACACCGTACCGTTGGCGCCGCGGCCGATGACCTCGCAGCCCTCTACGGAAACCTTCTGGTAGGCCTTTTCCACCTTCATCATCTGGGTAAAGCCCGTCATATCCAGGATCTCGTAAATTTCGGAGCTGACATTTTTGATGGTAATGTCCGGATTGGTCTTGCGCAGGTGCAGAAGCACCCGAAGTCCCGCGCTGGAAATATACGCCAGGTCACCGGCATCGATCTCCACCGGAATGCGGTTTTCCCCGCAGATTTCTTTTATCTCCTGCTGGACAGCAGCGGCATTGTCGGAGTCGATTCTTCCGGAAAATGTCAGAATAACCCGTTCGCCGTTATTATCTCCCTTTATTTCCTTCATTGCTGCTCCTTTCCTTCTTCGCTTTCCCTGTCATCCGCCGGTAAACCTGGCATTGCCTTATTCTTCCCGCCGGGTCCGTAGTAGGTTATGCACATCATTGTGATATCGTCAAACTGGGGCGCTTCCCCGCTGTATTCCCCGATGGCCGAGGATACCCGGTCAAGAAGCGTCTCCGGTGCTGCATCCGGTTCCCTGTTCAGGGCTTCCAGCATCCTCTCCGTTCCGAACAGCTCATTGTCCGTATTCGATGCCTCCGGCACCCCGTCCGTATACTGGAAGAGGCTGTCCCCGGGTTCCAGGGTCAGTTCATAGTCCCGGTATTTCGTGCCGGGCATGCCGCCCACGACGAAGCCGTGTTTGTCCTTGAAAAGGGAAAAACCTTCTCCCTTCCTGCCGATGGCCGGATACTCATGGCCTGCATTGGCGGCCACAAGGCGTCCGGTGGAAATCTCCAGGATGCCCAGCCAAACGGTAACGAACATCTCCGCCATGTTGTTTTTGCAGATCTGGCGGTTCATGCTCTCCAGAATCTTCGCCGGGGAGGGATCCTCCATAGCGGCGTAGTTGTCGATCAGAATCATCGAAGACATCATGAACAGGGCGGCGGGAATGCCCTTGCCGGCCACGTCCGCCATCACCAGGGCCAGGTGATCCTTATCAATCAGGAAGAAATTGTAAAAATCTCCGCCGACTTCCTTGGCCGGCCGCATAACGGCGTAGATGTCAAATTCCTCCCGCTCCGGAAACGGCGGGAAAATATGGGGCAGCATGCCCTCCTGGATCTTCCGGGCAACGTCCAGCTCCGTGCTGATCCTTTCCCTTTCCGCCGTAACCCGGGTAAGGTTCATTACATAATCGAAGATATCCGCCTCCATGTCCTTCATGGTGCCCGCCAGCTCTTCAATCTCATCCCCGGTGTGGATATCCAGCTCGGAAAAGTGGGTTACGGACCGCCTCTTTTCCCGTTTGTCGCCGGTATAGGCGGCGGCCGCATCCGTCAGCTGCCGGATGGGATGGACGATTTTCCGCCGGATGCGCTTCAGGATGAGCACCACGGCCAGGACCGCCACGCCGCCGAGCAGGACCAGGTACTGGATCAGATAGGCTCTTCCGCTTATAATCACTTCCCGCATATCCATATCATAAAACAGCATGACGGGATAGGTGTCTATGGTATACAGATAGGTACAGCCGGTACAGCGGTAGCCGTATCTGCCCGTGCGGGTGATAACGGCCGGAACGGAATACTTGCCGTACATGCGGTCGAAGGCATTCTCCGGCGTGCCGAACATGAAGGTTTCCAGATCCTTCCTGCTCATCTCATCCCAGGCCCCCGGCGGGCGGAAGGTCAGGGGTTTTAAATCTCCGTCACAGATATAAACCAGACGGTTGTTTTTGATATCTATCGCGGCGATATATCCGGCAACGGCGCCGCCATCCGTATACAGATAATTCAGCCGGTTTCTTAATGCATTGAAGGGCGCGTTCATCACCCTGGCAAAGGAGCTCTGATACGCCTCGCTCTCCTGCTTCAGCTGTTCCTCCGGCGTCATTCTCTCATAAAGCCCGAGAATCCGCTCCGAGGTCTGTTCGGTGGAAGAACTGATGACCAGGGTGGACGTGCTCTTCGCAAGTATCCAGCTTTTTTCCTCGTATTCCCGTCTGACACCGACATAATAAAGATACAGACCGAAAAGCACTGCCGCAATCACCATGATCAGGGTAAAGATGAGAAGTTCCCTGAAGGTCCTGCCCTCAATGGTACCTTTCATCCGCTGCTTTTTCTTCTGCCTGCGCGATGTCTGTTCTTCCATTGTGTTACTCCGTTATCTGCCTGTCGAAAACGCTGCAAAAAATGGCTGCTGCCGCCCCTTTTATGTCTCCTCATGATGTCCCGCGGCAGCAGCCAAAAATCCGGCAGAAACTGCAGAAGATACACTTCCGCCGTTTTTGCCGGACTTATTATAACACAGATATATGCAACTGTTTACAAAAAAACTGAAAAGGTTTTCCGCCTCAATCCAGAAGATTTCCGTCAATGCCCACGGTCACCACCTGCCAGGGGATGAATTTGCCGCTTTCCTTAAGGGCATTCTTTACCATGAATTCCATGCCGCCGCAGCAGGGAACCTCCATACGCAGCACGGTCACGCTTCGGATATCATTGTCCCGGATAATGGCTGTCAGTTTTTCGGTATAATCCACGCTGTCCAGCTTCGGGCAGCCGATAAGGGTAATTTTGCCTTTCATGAATTCCTCATGCACATTGGCATAGGCGTAGGCAGTGCAGTCGGCTGCGATTAAGAGCTTTGCTCCGTTAAAATAAGGGGCATTTGTGGGTACAAGCTTTATCTGACAGGGCCACTGTCCCAGCCGGGAGACCGCCCCTGCAGGGACAGCGGCAGCCTTTGCCGGGCTTTCCTCATGCTGCATTACGCGCAGCTGTTCCCCGGGACATCCCGGATGATTTCCGTTTTTCATTTTTTCCTCCTTCGCCGCCAGGACTGCAGCTTCATTATATGCCGGAGCTTCCCGCTCCTCGAAATGTATGGCGTCTGCGGGACAGGCGGGCAGGCAGTCTCCCAGTCCGTCGCAGTAGTCCTCTCTGGTCAGCCTTGCCTTGCCGTCCACCATCTCAATGGCGCCTTCATGGCAGGCTGCGGCGCACAGGCCGCAGCCGGTGCATTTTTCTTCGTCTATTTTAATGATTTTCCTCTTCATGCCGTCTTCCTCACCTTCATCAGTTCTTTTTCTGCCAGCTTCTTTTTTCTCTCTTCCTCCCGGAGGCGCTTCTGCTCCTCTGCCACCTTCATCATGGCCTCATACATCTCGTCGCCCACGCACTCCCTGGCATGCTCGCACCACTGCACGCAGCTTAAGGTATCGTTGTAGGCCACGAAACCGCATTTGTCACAGGCTACCTGGGTATCAATGGAGAAGATTTCAATAATATTGCCGCAGACCGGGCAGATTTTCTCGGTAAGGGTAGGTGTTCTGCTTTTACTCTGACATCCGTATAACATGTTTGTTCCCTCCTGTTCTATCCTTTCCTTTTAAGCGGGAGACAGCGGTAAACGCCGGTAAATTTGTTTTCTCTCTTGAACTTACGGCCTTATCATAATATAATATTTCACACATGTATGTTTGATTTCCAACAAAAGGAGAAAATTTTGGAAAAATATTTGTTTATCCTTCGTAACAGTTCTTTTTTCAGCGGCATGACGGATGCGGAAATTCTTTCTGTCCTGCACTGTGTGGAAGGAAGGGTTATCCAGAGAAAGGCCGGGGAATACATCCTGCGCGCCGGCGAATCCACCCAGGAAATGGGCATGGTTCTTTCCGGAACACTTCTTATTTCCCAGACGGACCTGTGGGGACACCGGAACATTATGTCCAAATGCCGTCCCGGAGATTTCTTCGCTGAGCCCTATGCCGCCACGCCGGGGTCCGTTCTGAATATCAGCGTATCCGCGGAAGAAGACAGTGACATTCTGATGCTGAATACCGGGCGGCTCCTCACAACCTGTCCCACGGCCTGCAGCCATCACAGCCGTCTCGTCCGGAACCTGGTCTCCGTCATGGCCGGCAAGGTCCTGCTGTTCAACGATAAAATCACCCATATGAGCCGCCGGACCACCCGGGAAAAGCTTTTATCCTACCTCTCCGCGGAAGCCATCCGGCAGGGCCGGCTTTCCTTTGACATTCCCTTTGACAGGCAGCAGCTGGCGGACTATCTCTGTGTGGAGCGTTCTGCCATGTCCGCGGAGCTTTCCCGTCTGAAAAAGGAAGGCCTGCTTGAGACCAGAAACAGCCATTTCGAACTGAATGCGGATTATTCTCCCGAAGAAAATCTGTAGGAAAGGAGCTGCATAATGAAGAAAATCATAAGTGACCTGCACTCTCCGCTGTTTGCGGGGATTTCTCCCGAAGAACTGGATACCATGCTGGGCTGCATCGGCTTCCACGTGAACAGTTATCCGAAAGGCGCGGTCATAGCCCTGGAGGAGGAGCACATCCGCCATATCGGTATCGTACTGGAGGGCAGTGTGGACATGGTCAAGGAGGATCTGTGGGGCAACCGAACCCTGCTGCTGCGTTTCAGAAAGGACGAACTTTTCGGCGAAACCTTTGCCTGCGGAGCTGACACCCGCTCCATCGTCACCTATACCGCCGCAAAAGACAGCCGGATCTTTTTCCTTCCCTTCGAAAAGATTCTGCGAAGCTGCTCCAATGCCTGTGTTTTTCATCACCGGCTTATCGAAAATATGGTGGAGGTTATCGCCGGCACACACCTGAACCTTCTGCACAAGCTGAACATCATCTCCAAAAAGAGTCTCCGGGAAAAGATTCTTACCTACCTCTCCCTCCAGGCCCAGGAGCAGGGCAGCCGTGATTTTTCGCTGCCGCTTAAGCGCCTTGAGCTGGCGGAATATCTCTGCGCCGACCGAAGTGCCCTGACCCGGGAGCTGAAAAACATGAAGGCGGAGGGTCTCATCGATTACGACCGTAACCGTTTTCGGATAATGTAGAAAAATTATTTCTTAAAACTATACTTTTTTAAAATGTGGCCTGTGCAACATCGGGCCGCATTTATTTTTACTATGATGGTGGAAAGGATGAGAGATTAAAGGAGGAGGCAGGCATGGGATTCCATGTAAACGCACAACAGTTTGACCAGTGGCTGGCCGGCCTGAAGGAAGACTATGACGTCTATGCACCCGTGTGCATCAGGGGCGGCAGCATTTATTCAGACGCAGACTGTATCCGCTACGGGAAGATAGACCGGATAGAGGATGTGGTCTTTGACAAAAAATCGGAATATTCCTTCAAGGAAGCCATGATTCCGGTTTCCGAAACCCTCTTCTATTTTACGGAAGAGGACTGCACCGTTCCGCCGGCCCGGAAAAAAGGAGCGGTGATTTTCCTTCGCAGCTGCGACCTTTCGGCAGTGCAGCGCCTGGACGACATGTATCTGGGAAACGGTCCGGAGGATTTCTATTATGAAAGAATCCGCAGCCGCATCCGTTTTGTACTGATGGGCTGCAGCAAATCCTTTGACAGCTGCTTCTGCGTCAGCATGGGCACCAATACCGCATCCCGGTATGATCTGTGCGTCAATGTCCGCACGGACGGCTTCGCCGTTGACTGCCCGAACCGGGAATGGGCCGAATTCTTCATGCACTGCGGCTGCGAGGAACAGCCGGTAACGCCGGACAGGGTAACGGAAAACCGGACAAAGGTCACCCTTCCGGAAAATCTGAGCACGGAAGTCTACAGGGCCTCCCTCTGGGATGAATACAACAAGCGTTGCATAAACTGCGGCCGCTGCAACTTTGTCTGCCCCACCTGCACCTGCTTTACCATGCAGGACCTTTTCTATACCGAAAACGGCAAGGTCGGCGAGCGGCGCCGTGTGTGGGCCTCCTGCATGGTAGACGGCTTCACCGACGTGGCCGGCGGCGGAAGCTACCGGAAAAAGAACGGGGAACGGATGCGCTTCAAGGTCATGCACAAGGTCTTCGATTACAAAGAGCGAAACGGCTATCATATGTGCGTAGGCTGCGGCCGCTGCGACGACATCTGTCCGGAATACATTTCCTTCTCCCGGATACTGAACCGGCTTGAAGACGGCATGAAGGAGGTGAGCGGCTCATGACGCAGAACAGATACCTTCCCTTCCCCTCCCGTATCCTGGATGTGATAAAGCACACGGATATCGAATATACCTTCCGGATGGAATTTTCCGGCGAGGTAAAGCCGGGACAGTTTTTTGAAGTATCCATTCCCAAATACGGGGAAGCGCCTATTTCCGTATCAGGTATCGGTGAAAACTACGTTGACCTGACCATCCGCCGGGTGGGAAAGGTGACCAATGAAGTTTTTGAGCATTATACGGGCGATACCCTGCTGATGCGCGGCCCCTACGGCAACGGCTTTGACCTGGACAACTACCGGGGAAAGGAGCTGGTAATTATTGCCGGCGGCACCGGCGTTTCCCCGGTCCGGGGCGTTATCTCCTGGTTCGGCGATCACCCGGAGGAAAGAAAAGGCATGACCATCATCACCGGTTTCAAATCGGAAAAGGATATCCTTTTTAAGGAAGATTTCCGCCGCTGGAGAAACCAGATGAACGTTATCCTGACCCTGGATGCCGGAGAAGAGACCGAGGACCACAAAATCGGTCTGGTGACAAAATTTATCCCTGATCTGGAACTGGCGGATGTATCCCTGGCCCAGGCTATCGTGGTCGGACCTCCCGCCATGATGCGGTTCAGTGTACAGGGCCTTCTTGCCCGCGGCTTTAAGGAGGAAAACATCTGGGTTTCCCACGAAAGGAAAATGTGCTGCGGTCTGGGCAAATGCGGACACTGTAAAATCGGAGACACCTACGTCTGTCTGGACGGACCGGTGTTCAATTATACAAAGGGCAAAACCCTCATTGACTGAGAAAGGAGGCGGATGAATGGATACCAATACTGCTGCATTAAAGAAAAATGCTTTTCGTGTCACGAAAGAAAGGAATGTCACCTGTATCCGCATCCGTGTCCCCGGCGGACACCTGGAAGCGAAATATCTTCCCGTGCTGCAGGAAATCGCGGAAAAATACGGAAACGGCACACTGCACATCACCAACCGGCAGGGCTTTGAGATTCCCGGCATTTCCTTTGAGAAAATGCCGGAGGTGAATGCGGCCCTGCAGAGCATCATCGAAGGCCTGGAGATCAACCAGGAAGAGGAAGGGGCGGGCTACCCCGCCGCCGGCACCCGGAATATCATCGGCTGCATCGGCAACCGGGTCTGCCCCTACGGCAACTACGACACCACCGCCCTGGCCAAACGGATTGAGAAGGCGGTCTTCCCCAACGATCTGCATTTCAAGATTGCGGTTACCGGCTGCCACAACGACTGCGCAAAGGTCCGGATGCACGATTTCGGCATCATGGGCATGACCCTGCCCCGGTTTGATGCGGACCGCTGCGTAAGCTGCGGGGCCTGCGTAAAGAAATGTCAGAAAAAATCCACCGGGGCCCTGACCCTGTCCAATTTCCGGCCCGTAAGGGACCCGAAAAAATGCATCGGCTGCGGTGAATGCGTACTGGCCTGCCCGAACCACGCCTGGTCCAGAAGTGAGGAGAAGTACTTCCGGCTGACCCTTCTGGGACGGTCCGGCAAGAAGAATCCCCGCATGGGCGAAAACTTCGTAAAATGGATTGATGAGGACAGTATCGTAAAGATCATTCTCAATACCTATGATTACGTGAAGGAATACATCGATCCGGACGCCCCGGGCGGCAAGGAGCACATCGGCTACATCGTGGACCGCACCGGCGTGGAGGAATTCCTCAAATGGGCGCTCAAAGACGTCACCCTTCCCGAAATCGCGGAGGTGACCAAGCCGCTTTACTGGAAGGGCGTGGAATACTGATTTTTCGCCTTATCCGAAAAGAACCGGCCTGCAGTTTGTGACTGCAGACCGGTTCTCTTTATTTTAAACTGTATCTGTTTATCAGATGAGGGCGGCGATTCTGTCCCGGACGGGCTCCATGTTGGTGGGCTCAAAACGGCCCTTGACGTTGCCTTCCCGGTCAACCAGGAATTTGGTGAAGTTCCATTTGATCATGGGGTTCGTCTCGTAGTCGGGCATAAAACCGGCAATCGCCTTCTCGAAATCTCTGGCGACCTGGGAAGCGCCGAAGCCTTCAAAGGCGGAATTCTCCTTCAGCCAGGTGAAAAGCGGATCCTCTTCCGGTCCGTTCACGTTGATTTTCGCAAACTGGGGGAAGGTGATGCCGAATCTGCCGGTGCAGAAGGTATGGATTTCTTCATCGGTGCCGGGGGCCTGTCCGCCGAACTGGTTGCAGGGGAAATCCAGAATTTCCAGACCGCTGTCGTGGAAAGAATTGTACAGCTGCTGCAGCTCGTAATACTGGTTGGTGAAGCCGCATTCGGTGGCGGTGTTGACGATCAGCAGTACCTTGCCCTTGTAGTCAGCCAGAGAAACCTCTTCGCCCGCCTGGTTCTTTACGGTAAAATCATAAATACTCATCTGTGTTCCCTCCTTATTTTCTTCTGCTTACATGCAGGCAGCAATTTTATCTTTTAAGGTCTTCATATCCGTGGGCTCGAAGCGGGCCACGTAATTGCCCTCACGGTCAAAGAGGAATTTGGTGAAATTCCACTTGATATTGCCGTTGTTCTTGTAATCCTTGTCCATCTTCTTGGCTACGCCGGAGAGAATCATCGCGCCGGGGCCCTTGCCGAAGCCTTCGAACTTCGTATTGGCGGTCAGCCATTTGTACAGGGGAATGGCGACGTCCGCACCCTGCTGATCCTTTACCGTAAATGTGTTCTCATAAAGATTCATGACTTTCCTCCTTGTCTTCGTTGTCCGAATCCTCTCCGTTTCCGGTGTTTCTCATTCTTTCCTGTTCAAGCATCTTGTACAGGATACCATACAGGGCCGCCGCTTCCTCCGGCGTCAGGGTGAATTCCTTCGCAATGCATTCCGGAACGCACAGCGCCTTGTCCTTCAGCGCCTCCCCTTCCCCGGTCAGGGAAATGAGGATATTGCGTTCGTCCCTCGGATCCTTCGCCTTTTCAATGTATCCCTTGGCCGCAAGCTTTTTCAGAAGCGGGGCCAGGGTATTGGATTTCAGGCAAAGGGCTTCCCCGAGGAATTTCTCGTTCACCTGCTTCTCTTCCCACAGCACCATCATGACGATGTACTGGGTGTAGGTCAGGTCCAGCTTGTCCAGCAGCGGCTTGTATTTTCTGGTGATCATGTTGGAAACCGCATACAGGGGAAAACAAAGCTGGTTTTTCAGTCTTAAAGATGCATATCTGTCGTCCATCATTCCTCCTGCAGCGTTTGTATCGCGTGCGATTTATTTGATGGTTGAATTATATCGCACGCGATATATTATGTCAAGAGGTGAATTTTAACTTTTTTCAATTCTTAGAATTACATCTGTTCAGGCATAAAAATGGACGGACATGGTAACAACAAAACCCGGTAGAAGAACCGCCGACATATTGTTAAAATAATTAATGAGAAGAATCATTCGTAATCCGGCGGAATCAACACGGTTGAACCGGCCGTGTTTCCCTTCGCTGTAAGAAATATATCGAAACTTCAAAGCCCGCTTTCGGGTAC